>JAYVNC010000054.1:0-19758 GCA_043758655.1 Novosphingobium sp. | reverse complement strand
GTGAAAGAGGGCGACACGGTAAACGTTGGCGCGCTGATCACCACGGTTGAGGCTGGATCGGGTGCGGTGGCTGCTGCCCCTGCCGCGGCTGCGAAACCCGCTGCTGCACCTGCGCCTGAACCTGCGAGCGGCGATCCCGTAACGCTCTCCCCCGCCGTGCGCCGCGCGGTGCTGGAAAACGGCATCGATCCGGCGAACATCAAAGGCACCGGCAAAGATGGCCGCATCACCAAAGAAGACGTGCTGAGCGCCGCCGCTGCAAAACCAACATCACTGGCCCCCGCCCCCACTCCAACACCCGCTCAACGTGAGCCTGTCGAAGGCCGCGCACAGCCCACCCCAGCTCGCCGCGAAGAGCGCGTCAAGATGACCCGCCTGCGCCAGACTATCGCCCGCCGCCTGAAGGAAGCGCAGCAAAACGCCGCGCTGCTCACCACCTTCAATGATGTCGATATGTCCGCCGTCATCGCCGCGCGTGAAAAGTACAAGGATTTGTTCGAAAAGAAGCACGCCACCCGGCTCGGCTTCATGGGCTTCTTCGCCAAGGCCGCCTGCCTGGCGCTTAAAGACGTGCCCTCGGTCAACGCCTATATTGAGGGCGACGAGATCATTTATCACGATTACGTCGATATTTCGGTCGCGGTTTCCGGACCCAACGGCCTCGTTGTGCCGGTGGTCCGCGATTGCCAAGACCTGTCATTCGCCGGGATCGAAAAGGCCATCGCCGCCTATGGCAAGGCCGCCAAGGAAGGCGCTTTGACGATGGAAGACATGAAGGGCGGCACCTTCACCATCTCCAACGGCGGCGTGTTCGGCAGCCTGATGTCCACCCCGATCATCAACCCCCCGCAAAGCGCCGTTCTCGGCCTCCACCGAATCGAAGACCGCGCGGTGGTGAGGGAAGGCCAGATTGTCATCCGCCCGATGATGTATATCGCGATGAGCTATGACCACCGGATTATCGATGGGCGTGAGGCGGTAACGGCTTTGAAGATCATCAAGGAAGCGATAGAAGATCCGACCAGGTTGCTGATTGATTTGTGATATTCGTCATTTAACCTTTCTCGTCATCCCGGCGAAGGCCGGGACCCAGCACAAGAAAATTCGCCGCAGAGCGACTTTCTTATTTGGGACTAGATCCCGGCCTTCGCCGGGATGACGGAGAAAAGAAAACGATGACGCGGAGTAAGAATCATGGCTGACTACGACTACGACGTCCTCATCATCGGTGCTGGCCCCGGCGGCTATGTCGCCGCCATTCGCGCGGCGCAGCTGGGGCTGAAGGTGGCCTGTGCCGAGGGGCGCGAGACGCTGGGCGGGACTTGCCTTAATGTCGGGTGCATTCCCTCCAAAGCGATGCTCCATGCGTCGGAATATTTCGATGCTGCGGCCAATGGTACGATGGCCAAAATGGGCGTTGAGGTTACGCCAAAGCTCAATCTGCCGGTGATGCACGCGCAACGCCTCGATGCGGTGAAGCAGCTTACCGGCGGGATCGAATTTCTGTTCAAGAAGAACAAGGTCGATTGGCTGAAAGGCTATGCTGCCTTCACCAGCGCCGACACCGTCAGCATTGGCGGCAAAGCTGTGCGCGCCAAGAACATCGTCATCGCCACCGGATCGAATGTTACGCCGCTGCCCGGTGTTACCATTGACCACAAGGTCGTGGTCGATAGCACCAGTGCGCTCGAATTGCCCAAAGTGCCAAAGCGCATGGTGGTGATCGGTGGCGGGGTGATTGGGCTGGAACTGGGATCGGTATGGCGGCGGCTCGGTGCAGAAGTGATCGTCGTCGAATTCCTCGATCAGCTGCTCCCCGGCATGGACATGGACGTGCGCAAGGAAGCCGCGAAGATCTTCAAGAAACAGGGCATGACGCTCAGGCTTTCGACCAAGGTTACCGGCGTTGCGGTTAAGGGTAGCAAGGCGACATTGACGCTGGAGCCATCAGCGGGCGGAGCGGCTGAAACGCTCGAGGCCGACTGCGTGCTGGTTTCCATCGGCCGCCGTCCGAACACCGAAGGGCTGGCGCTCGATAAGGCTGGCCTTGCCACCAACGCGCGTGGGCAGATCGAGATTGACCATGAATTCCGCACGTCGGTGGCGGGCGTCTGGGCCATAGGCGATGTCGTTCCCGGCCCAATGCTCGCGCACAAGGCTGAGGATGAGGGCATTGCTGTCGCCGAGAATATCGCGGGCCTCACCGGGATTGTGAACCACGATGTCATCCCCGGCGTGGTCTATACCTGGCCCGAAATCGCCGGGGTCGGCCTTACCGAAGACCAAGCCAAAGAGCGCGGCGAGATTAAGGTCGGCAAGTTCCCGATGCTCGCCAACAGCCGGGCGAAAACCAACCATGAACCCGATGGGTTCGTCAAAGTGATCGCCGATGCCAAGACCGACCGCGTGCTGGGCGTGTGGTGCATCGCCAGCGTTGCCGGAACGATGATCGCCGAAGCCTGCGTAGCGATGGAATTCGGAGCTACGTCAGAAGACATCGCCTACACCTGCCACGCGCACCCCACCCATGCCGAAGCGATCAAAGAAGCGGCGATGGCGGTAACCGGCAAAGCCATTCACGTTTAGGCCACTCCATATTCAATAGCAGGAATCCCCAATGTCTGACGCAGTTACAATCAAGCTTAACCAAGACGAACTCGAAATCCTCATTGACGCGCTCGCGGCGGACCAAGAGGGCTATATAGAAGCCGCCAAAGAAGCGCGCGGCAACACCCGGCGTGAAGAAATGGAAACCTACACCGAAGCCGCCGAGCGGATTCAGGCGCTAATCAACCGGTTGCAGGAATTGGTTGAGGAGTAAGTTTAGCCTCGCGGGACGCGGGACTTGGCTGGCGATTATCGGGGTAACGATGCGCCGGGCAAACCGGATCATCAGGGACAGGAGGCAAATTGATCGTGCAAACCGTTGCCATTCCCGTCCTCCCCGCATTGCTCGGCCTGCTTGATCTTGCCGGCATCGCGGTATTCGCGCTTACCGGCGCGCTGCTAGCTGCGCGGTTGAAGCAAACCTTTGTGACCATGGCCTTCTTTGCCCTCGTCACCGGGGTCGGCGGCGGATCGGTGCGTGATCTGTTGATTGGCGCGCCGGTGTTCTGGATTCACGATGGCGCGGTTGCTCCAGTGTGTCTGATCGTCGCGCTGATCGCGTGGTTCACGCCGCGCGGCGCTTGGGAGGGCGAAGCGCTTGAATGGGCGGATGCTGCGGGCCTCGCCGCCTATTCGGTGCTGGGGACGGCGAAGTCGCTGGCCTATGGTGTACCGTTGGTCCCCGCCGTGCTGATGGGGGTGATTACCGGCTGCGTCGGCGGGATTATTCGTGATGTGCTGGCGGGCCGCCCGTCAATCCTGATGCGACCAGAAATTTATGTCACCGCAGCGGCACTATCATCAGCCTTGGCTGGCGCAGGGATTGCTTTAAACCTGCCTGCCGCGGTGACTTGGCCGGTAGCAATGCTTTCAGGATTTGTCCTGAGAGGCACAGCGATAAGGCTGAAACTGGCGCTTCCGGCCTATGGCCCGCAACGCGATTAACCGCGAAACGGCGCTTTGCCATCAACCGTAGCGCGGCGCAGCTGGCCGTTTCCATCGACCGTGCAAGAAAATGGCGCGCCTGCGCGGGTGCGCGCGGCGATCTTCCAGCCTTGGCCATCGCGATCAACGCCATCGACCGAATCGACCTTGTCCGCGCCGCGCTCAACCTCGCCCACGCAGGTATCAACGGCGGCGTCGATGCTGTTCGAACGGCCATAATCGCCCCCGCCCGAGCCTTGCGAGGATCGGTTATCATAACGGGGGTTTGATTGGTCAGGATAGCCATAGCTGCCATTCTGCTTGGCCTTGTTCGATTTGCTCGCAGCGGTGGCAATCGCGGCAATTGCACCGATCACCAGCAGGCCGCCTATCACGTCTCCGGCATCGATGCCGCTATCGTGATGGTGACCCCAGCCCCCGCCGCCATATCCGCCTCCATAGCCACCACCCCAGCCATCATGCGCGAGCGCAGGTGCGGCGGACATCGAAAAGCAGGCGGCTAGCGCAGCTGCGGCGGCAAAACGGTTGTTCATGGTAGCGACCCCTGAGCATATGAAAAAGCATACGGCCGCCACGACCGCATGACAATGCCATCAAACTATCGCGGCTCAGCTTTCGGCGGGCTGAACGGAATTGAACCGGTGCGGCGAATAGGGGGCGGGATCGACCGTGCCGGGGGCTTCTCCCGCGATCAGCAGCGCGGCCAGTTCGGCTGATGCTGGCGCGGTCTGGATGCCGAAGCCGCCTTGCCCGGCGAACCAGAAAAAGTGCGGGTTATGGCGGTCGAAGCCAAACACGGGCAAGCGATCTGGGGCGAAAGTGCGCAAGCCTGCCCAGCGGTGCTCGACGCGCTCGACATGCCAATTCACAACAGAATCAAATCGTTCAATTGCCTCAGCGACGGCCAGTTCTTCGGGGGCAGCATCGCAGGGCGGGCTGGGAACCTCATCATGCGGGCTGAGCCAGAGCTTGCCTGACTCGGGTTTAAAATAAAACCGCTCGCCCAGATCGAGCACCAGCGGCAGGTCAATGGGAGGCGGGGTCGAGGTGCGAACTTGGGCGACAGTGCGCCGATAGGGGGTTAATCCAAGGCGGCGAACGCCCGCAATTTCGGCCAGATCATCCGCCCAGGCACCAGCGGCGTTGACCAGGATTCCGGCCCGAGCAGTCCGCCCATCGGCGCAGGTCAGCAGCCAGCCATCGCCATCCAGTGCAGCCGAAACCAGCCGCGCCGAGCGCCACAATTCTGCCCCGCCGCGATTTGCAACGGCAATGCAATCCCCATGCAACCGCGCTACATCGATGTCAGAGCAGTCAGGCTCGAGCACCCCAGCGGTCCATGCGAGCAGCAGGCCGGGCAGGCGTTGTTCGAGCGCCTCTCGCCGCAACCGATCAACCCGAACCCCAAGCGCCTCGTAACGGTTGGCGAAGAATTCGAGTTCGCCCTCATCACCGGCCCGGGCAATCGTCAGCGCCCCGCGTGGGGAAAGATAGCCGCCATGCCGCAAGGCCGGACCTGATGCGGTGGTGAGCGGCTGCACGCCCGGGCCACCATAGCTTTCGGTCCAAAACGCCGCCGAGCGCCCAGTGGCGTGATAGCCCGGCTGGGCCTCAGCCTCAAGCAGCAGCACCCGCGCGCCGGAACTCACGAGCGCAGCGGCTAGGCTCGCCCCGGCAATGCCGGCCCCGGCTATGGCAATGTCAAAGCGGGGTGCCATCAGTGCGGCGGCGCGGTGCGGTCAAGAAAGTGATCGATCCCTTGCAGCGCCGCATCGCGCACTACGTCGCACTCCCGCAGCACCTCATGCCGTGCCTCATCGCCAAAGGTCAGCAGTTCGCCCTTGGGAAGCCGCGATGCCGCGCGGACAATCGCATCGTAGGATACCAGCGCATCTTCGCTGGTGGCGACGAGAAATACCGGCGTTGTCACAGCTTCAAGCAAGCCCTTGCGGTCAAGCAACCGGGTTGAGGCATAAGAACGCTCAACCCAGCGCCATGAACCCGGCCCCATCACCAGCTCGGGCCGCGCATCGCGCCATGCCGTCTCGTCGGCATAACGATCGGCATCGTGGGTCAGCAGCTTGTCACGCCCGGCGGGAAGCTGGCCGGGCTTCTCGCTCCATTTCCACGCCGGACGGCGCGGATCGCCGAGTTTGCACATCACTTTGGCCGCGATATGCAGCACGGATAGCGGCAGGCCATAAGTATAAAACCCCAGCATCGGCGCGGAAAGTACCATGGCATCGGGATCCACCCGCTTTTCCGCCAGAGCGCGCAGCACCAAATGCCCGCCCATCGAATGGCCGATCAGCACGTGCGGCCCCGGCGTCGTAGCCTTCCACTGCGCCCAGAACCCAGCAAGATCATCAATCCACACAGCAAAATCGCTGATATGCCCGGTGACTTCATCGCCGCCCAGCCGCCCCGATCCCGCCTGCCCGCGCCAATCGGCTGCCGTCACCTGCCAACCTTCGCCGTGCCAGTAATCGAGCGTTTCGAGATATTTCTCATAATAATCGCCGCGCCCCGGCATGAACAGGATCGAGCCTCGGCATGGCCCTGTTTGATCCCAATCGATACGGCGCAGCGACCAGCCATCGCTCGCCATCCAGCGCGATTCACTGGCGCTTGCCGGAATCGCCCGGCGATCAATGCTTTTACCGGCAATATGTTGCGCGGACCCTGAGATTGACACCGTTACGATACCTAATTCCTACCTGACTGCTCTGGTTACTATTTGGTAAGTCCTTCGGCGCTATGCCCGCTGAGACGGAACTTTGCTTCCGGTCGGAGGGCTCAATAAAGTGCGCAGCGAATTTCTTTCGTATGGACTGATCGGTGCTTTGGCAATTGCGCTGCTCGTCACTGCATTCACTGATTTTCGCCGCCGCCAGATCGACAATTGGCTCAACGCCGCAATCGCGCTTGGCGCACCGATTTTCTGGTGGGCGAGCGGATCGGCGCTGTGGCCGGATGTTGGCGGGCAGCTGGGCGTAGCCGCCATCACCTTCATAGCCACCGCAACCCTGTTCGCCTTGCGGGCGATGGGCGGCGGTGACGTCAAATTGCTTACCGTGCTGGCCTTATGGATCCGGCCCGGAGATTTTCTGTTTCTCGTGGTGATTATGGCCTTGCTGGGCGGCCTTCTTACCATTGCTTTTGGTGCCTGGCATGTCGCCCGCCGACATCAGGGACGCATCGCCATACCGTATGGCATCGCGATTTCTGCCGCCGGCTTGCTCACCCTTTTCGACAAATCATTGCCTTTACTTGGCAGCGTGTCGGCGGGGTGAACGTGTTTTTAACCATTTGGAACCATTCTTAGGTTCGTAACCGAGAATTCCTTAGGGGGGCTTGCAAAGCCATGGACAAGAAGAAAATCCTGCTGCTGCTTGGCGCACTGGTAATTGCTATTGGCACCGCACTCGCGGCGCGAAGCGTGCTCACAGGCGCTTCAGCGCAAAAGGCTGACGCGGCCGTTCAGGCAGCGCCTACCGGCCCCAAGGTGCTGGTGGCGCAACGGGCACTTCCCGTCGGCACAATCATCACCGCCGATTCGATCGGTTTCCAGCAATGGCCCAAGGATATGGTTCAGGACGCCTACTTCGTTGAAGGCGAGGCCGATATGTCCAAGCTGCTCGGCACAGTGGTTCGCTTTCCGGTCACCGCTGGTCAGCCGGTCACGCAGGGCGCGCTGGTTAAGCCGGGCGATCGCGGTTTCCTTGCCGCTGCCCTTGGCGCTGGGATGCGCGCGGTTACGATCACCACTTCGGCCAAGTCCGGGGTTGCTGGCTTCATCTTTCCGGGTGACCACATCGATCTGATGCTAACACAGACCGTGCGCGGCGCAGAAGGTGGTGGCGGCGGCGAACAGCCACTCAAGACCACCGAGACTATCCTCAAGAACCTGCGCATTCTGGCGACCGACCAATCGACCGAAAGCGAAGTGGTTGACGGCAAAACCGTGGTCCACGAATTCCGCACAGTGACCATCGAGGTCACTCCGCGGATCGCTGAAAAGATTCAGGTTGCCGAAACAATCGGAACACTCAGCCTGTCGCTGCGCTCTATCGCGGACAATCAGTCCGAGCTTGAGCGGCTGGTTGCCACTGGCCAGGTCAAAGTGCCCACCGGCGTTAGCAAGATCGAGGAAGATCGCATTCTTACTTCCGCGATGAACCGCCCCGATGAGAGTCGCGGCACCTTCACCACCGGCGGCGATGTCTCGCGCTTCCAGCGCAGCACTATGGCCCCGTCGCGTCCTGCGGCACCCATGGCTTCGATGAGCGCGCCTGCGGGCTCCATGGCGGTGATCCATATCGGCCCTGTCGTTCGGGTAACCCGCGGCAAGGTCACCACCGCTGAAGACGCAGGGAAGTAAGCCGATGTCAGTCAACATCTCAGCCAGCCGCAACGCGATTTCGAGGGGCATACCAATGAAACGCCTGATCTCAACCCTGCTAACCGCAGCCTGTGCCATAGCGCCGATCGCATTGATCGCAGCGGTGCCGGCGCAAGCCCAAACGATGACACGTCCTTCGCTGGACATCGCCATTTCCGCCGGGCGGGGCCAGCTGATAACGGTTCCGGGCCGGATGGCAGACGTCTTCGTCGCTGATGACAAGATTGCCGACGTGCAGATCAAGTCACCGTCGCAGCTTTATATCCTCGGCAAATCGGGTGGCGTGACGACGATCTATGCCAGCAACGCCGCCGGAAAAGTCATCTGGTCTGCCAATGTGCGGGTCGGATCGAACATTGATAGCGTTGATGGCATGCTGCGGCTGGCGATGCCCGATGCCAAGGTAGCGGTTACGACCTTCGGGTCGAATACCGTCCTGCTCACCGGCACTATCGGTGCGCCTGAAGATGCCGCTGAGGCCAAGCGTCTGGTTGAAGCCTTCATGGGCAAGGACACCAACGTGATCAGCCGCCTGAAGATGGCGACGCCATTGCAGGTCAACCTGCAAGTGCGCTTCGCCGAGGTGAGCCGCTCGCTGGTCCGCACGCTGGGTGCCAACCTTAACACCTACGATTCCACTGGCGGCTTCAAGTTTGGCTTGGCAACGGGTCGCGGGGCTTTCAAGATCACTCCCGGCACGCCCGGAACCGCTGCCACTGCCACGGCTGCTGCCACGGCGGGGACCGGAACCACAGGCGTCTATACCAGCATCAATGGCCAGACCACGCTCGCCGCCTTCACCAAGTTCCTTGGCCTCGACATCGGCGCGGCTTTCGATCTTGCCGAGCGCGATGGCTTGGTCACCACGCTGGCCAGCCCCAACCTCACCGCGCTTTCAGGCGAGACGGCTGATTTCCTGGCTGGCGGTGAATATCCGATCCCGATCAGCCAAGGACTTGGTTCGACCTCGATCGAATACAAGCGCTTTGGTGTCAGCCTCGCCTATACGCCGACGGTGCTGTCAAACGGCCGGATTTCGATCCGCGTACGCCCCGAAGTGTCTGAACTTTCGAGCGAAGGCGCGGTGACGCTCAACGGCTTCCAAGTTCCCGCGCTGACCATTCGCCGTGCGGAAACTACGGTCGAACTGGGCTCGGGCCAAAGCTTCATGATCGCCGGCCTGATGAGCAACAACGCCCATTCGACAATAGACAAGACGCCGGGTGCCGGAGACATCCCAATCTTGGGCAACCTATTCCGCTCAAACACCTTTCAAAAGGGCCAGTCAGAGCTGGTGATCGTCGTCACACCTTATCTGGTGAACCCGGTCAACGCCAATGACATCAAGCTGCCAACCGATGGTTTTGAGGCGCCGAACCTTGCCGAGCAGCTGCTGCTCAACAAGAACAATTCCGGCAAGACCGGCGGTGACAGGCCCAAGCCAACCACTGCGCCTGATGCCAATGTTGCCCCCAGAGTAGGCGAGATACAAGCGCCCACCGGGCCAGCATCGCCACAAAAACCCAAGGCTCGCACGGCTGCTGCCGATCCTGCGAAGCCCGGCTTTTCGCTGAATTAAGGAAGGTGAGAAAGATGACCACCATGATCCGCATTAGGGCGAAAGCCGTTATCGTCATCGCGCTGTGCAGCGCCGGACTTGCCGGTTGCACCAGCCCCGGCGTGCCGCTCAACCGCAGTCTGGAAAGCGTGCATCAAGCCGTTGTCCAGCGCACCAACTATACCTTTGACATGAGCGTTGGCCGCGACGGCGTTTCGCCATTCGAGCAGCGCCGCCTCGCAGGCTGGTTTGAAGCGATGGACCTGCGCTATGGGGATCGGATCGCGATTGATGATCCAGTAGCTAGCAGCGCAACCCGCGCTTCGGTGGAAAACGTCGCTTCACGATATGGCCTGATGGTCGGCACCGATGCCCCGGCAACACCCGGATATGTCAACGCCGGAACCGCCCGCATCATCATAACGCGGTCATCGGCGACGGTCCCCGGCTGCCCAGATTGGGGAACACGGACCGATACCAACATGCACAACGCCACCGCCAGCGGCTATGGCTGCGCGATCAACGGCAACCTGGCCGCGATGGTCGCCAATCCGCAGGATCTGGTGAAGGGCACCAAGGGGTCACTCCCAACAATTAGCGCGAACGGCGCCAAGGCCGTCGATGTTCATTTGGCGGTTCCGCCATCGGGCGGCGGCGGTACGGCGCTGAAGGCCGCATCGTCGAAGGGAGAATAGTATCATGAACGCGCCATGGAAGGCAGCAATGCCAGGTAACCGCGATCCCTTCGCTGCATTTTTGTGCGACGAAGCCGCACTCGAAGTTCTGCGCCCGGTAGTTATCGAGATGGGTTGGCAACCGGAAAAGTGCAACAAAGGCGGGCTGCGCAATGCTGTGCAATCGCTGTCAATTGCGGCAAGCCCGAACATCCTGATGGTTGATCTGTCAGAAAGCGGCGATCCGCTGAATGACATCAACGCGCTGGCAGAAGTTTGCGAGCCCGGCACCGTGGTTATCGCCGTGGGTCAGGTCAACGATGTGCGGCTGTATCGCGATCTGGTGGCCAGCGGCATTCATGACTATCTGCTCAAGCCGCTTTCACTGGGGCAAATCCGCGATTCGCTGATCCAGGCGCAAGCGGTGTTTTCTGCCCCGCGTCAGGTCGATGCGAGCACGGCCAAGCGCCACATCTCAACCGCCATCGTTGGAACGCGCGGCGGAGTGGGCGCATCGATGCTGGCGACCTCGCTGGCATGGTTGTTCTCAACCGATCACAAGATGCCAACCGCACTGCTCGATCTGGACGTGCATTTCGGCACCGGGGCGCTGAGCCTTGATCTTGAACCCGGCCGCGGACTTACCGATGCGATCGAGAACCCCAGCCGCATCGACGGTCTGTTTATCGAACGCGCAATGATCCGCGCCAACGATAATCTGTCGATCCTTTCGGCCGAAGCTCCGATCAATTCGCCGCTGATGACCGACGGCACCGCCTTCGTACAGCTGGAGGAAGAATTCCGCCAAGCATTTGAAATGACGGTGATTGATCTGCCGCGCAATATGCTAATCAACTTCCCGCATCTGATGGCCGATGTGAATGTCGTGGTGCTCGCCACCGAATTCACCCTTGCCTCAGCGCGCGATGCGATCCGTATCCTGTCATGGATCAAGGCCAATGCTGCGCACGTTCAGGCGTTCGTTGTCGCCAACAAGGTTCAGCCTTCGGGCCAAGAAATTAGCCGTGCCGATTTTGAGGCATCAATTGAGCGCAAGGTGAACTTCATCCTGCCGTTTGATCTCAAGGGCTCATCGAATGCAGCCAAGCTGGGGCAGACTTTCGTCGAAGCCAACCGCTCTGGTAAGTCCGGGGCCGTTATCCGTGAGATTGCGCAGAATATCTTGGGCATCGACAATGCCGGCGATGCAGTCCCCGGCGGCCCAGCCAAGAAAAGCCTGCTCGGCAAGTTCGATTTCAAATCGATGCTTGCCAAGAAAAATGCACCGGTGGCTGAAAAGACACCTGCGTAAACCGGCCTCCTCGCGCGCTGTGGTGCGGGTTGCTGGCGATAAGAAGTGAGTGGACGATTTTTGCGTCCGTGGACGGAGTTTAGGTGAATGAGCCTGATGCAACTGCTGCTCTTTGCTTGCGGGCTCATGGGCGTCATGGTGGTCGGTTGGTCAGCCTTGGCTGGTCCCAACCCGACCAAAGAAGGCGCGCGCCGACTTCAGGCCTTGCGTTTCCGCCATTCTGAAAGCACGACCGACCGGGTCGAGGCACAGCTGCGCAAGGCCGCCGCCGCACGCAAGCCCAAGATGCACGCCATCGCCGGCTCAAATTCGCGCGTCGAAGCACTGATGCTCCGGCTGCACCGCACCGGCAAAAACTGGACGCTGTCGCAATATCTCTATTTCACGCTGGTGCTGGCGCTGGTGGTGATGGTGATCGTGTATATCAAATCTCGCGCAGCGCTTCTGGCGATCGGCGCCGGGATGTTTATCGGCGTTGGATTCCCGCACATGGCGGTGGGCTATATGATTAACCGCCGTCTCAACGCCTTTACTACCAGGTTTCCCGATGCAATCGAACTTCTGGTGCGAGGCCTACGCTCGGGCCTGCCGGTTACAGAAACGTTGGGCGTGGTATCGAGCGAACTTCCTGGCCCAGTGGGCGAGGAATTCAAGATGATTACCGAGCGTATCAAGATCGGCAAGACGATGGAAGATGCGCTTCAGCAAACCGCCGACCGGATGAACATGCCAGAATTCCAGTTCTTCTGCATTACGCTGGCGATCCAGCGCGAGACTGGTGGTAACCTTGCCGAGACGTTGTCAAATCTGGCCGATGTGCTGCGCAAACGCCAGCAGATGAAGCTCAAGATACGGGCGATGAGTTCGGAATCGAAAGCCTCGGCCTATATCATCGGTGCCCTGCCGTTCGTCGTCTTCGTCCTGCTGTGGACGGTTAATCCCGCCTATATCGGCAGGTTTTTTGAAGATGACCGGCTGATTATCGCAGGGCTTGGCGGCCTCGTCTGGATGAGCATCGGTGCCTTCATCATGGCCAAAATGATTAGTTTCGAAATCTGAGCGAGGAGCAGCAGAAATCATGTTGAATACCCCGCCTGGACCAACACTTCTTGGTATCGACGTCATCTGGGTCGGATCGCTGCTTGCAGCGATCGCCGCCTGCGCAGTGATGTTCGCAATCTATTCGGCGGTCACCATCCGTGACCCAATGGTCAAACGCGTCAAAGCGCTGAACGATCGGCGCGAGCAGCTTAAGGCTGGCATCGTCGCCAACGCCAGCAAGCGCCGGCAAAGCCTCGTTCGCAAGAACCAAACTACCGACAAGATGCGCGACACGCTCGCCAGCCTAAAGGTTCTGCAGGAAAGTCAGCTGCACGATATTCAGCAAAAGCTGGCGCAGGCCGGTATCCGCAAAAAGGAATATGCGGTTGCGGTGATTTTCGCACGGATGGTGTTGCCGGTCGTGCTTGGCATCATTGCCGCCGCGGCGGTTTGGGGCTTCAACGCCTTTCCGCTGTGGTCGCCATTGAAGCGGCTCGCTTTGTTCGCGGCGGCGATGGGTCTGGGCTATAAAGGTCCGGAAATTTACCTCAAGAACATCATCTCAAAGCGCACCAATGCAATCCGCAAGGGTTTGCCAGACGCGCTCGATCTGTTGGTGATCTGCGCCGAGGCTGGCTTGACAGTCGATGCCGCCTTTGGCCGCGTCGCCCGCGAATTGGGTCGCGCTTACCCCGAACTGGGCGACGAATTCACCCTGACATCAATCGAACTCGCCTTCCTTACCGAGCGGCGAATGGCGTTTGAAAATCTGGCTTACCGCGTCGATCTCGAAGCGGTGCGCGGGGTGGTGACGACGATGATCCAAACCGAACGCTATGGTACGCCGCTGGCCTCAGCCCTGCGCGTGCTGTCCGCCGAATTCCGCAACGAGCGCATGATGCGCGCCGAGGAAAAGGCTGCACGTTTGCCAGCGATCATGACCGTGCCGCTGATCCTGTTCATTCTGCCGGTGCTGTTCATCGTCATCATTGGCCCAGCAGGTTGTTCGCTGGCGGATGCCTTCTCCAAGACGAGCTAAGCCAGCGACGAAGGATACATAAATGGGCGGCCCTGCGAGGGGTCGCCCTTTTTGTTTGGTTAAGAACGTAAAGCAACAAATCTGCGTCACTTTTCCCCTCTCCCCGCCGGGGAGAGGTAGCGCAGCTAGGTGAGGGGGCTCCGGGCCTGCACGCTGGGAGCCGCAATTAGGAAGCCTTCACAACTTCCTGTTCGATGGCCCCGAAAATCGAATGGCCCTTGGCATCGCGCATCTCAATCCGCACGACATCGCCATAGGTCAGGAACCCGGTTTTCGCCGCGCCTTCGCGGATCGTTTCGACCATGCGCTGCTCGGCGACGCACGAATAGCCCAGCCCGCCTTCCGCCAGCGGCCTGCCGGGCGATCCATCGGCATCACGGTTGGAAATGGTGCCCGATCCGATGATGGACCCGGCGCCGACGCTGCGGGTCATTGCAAGATGCGCTATTAGCGTGCCGAAATCGAAGGTCATCTCATGGCCCGCATCGGCGCGGCCAAACGGCTGCCCGTTAAGGTCCACCATCAAGGTGCCTGAAAGCTTGCCGCCCGACCAAACCCCTTCAACCTCGTCGGGCGTTACAAACACCGGCGAGAAGGCTGTGGCGGGCTTTGACTGGACAAAGCCAAACCCTTTGGCGAGTTCGCCCGGAATTAAATTGCGCAGAGACACATCATTGACCAAGCCGATCAGCCGCACATGGCCCAGCGCCTCGGCAGCACTAACGCCTTGCGGCACATCGCCGGTAACGACGCAGATCTCGGCCTCCATGTCACAGCCCCAAGCCTCATCGCCGAGCGCAATCGGGCTGCGCGCACCGCGCAGATCATCGCTGCCGCCTTGGTACATCAGCGGATCGTGCCAAAAACTATCGGGCATTTCCGCGCCGCGCGCCTGCCGGACTAGCTCTACATGGTTCACATAGGCCGATCCATCAACCCACTGGAATGCACGCGGCAGCGGTGCCAGCGCCTCGCGCTCATGAAATCGATCGCGCGGGATCGCGCCATGTTCAAGTTCGGTGGCAAGCGCGCGCAAGGCTGGTTCGTGCCGGTCCCAATCATCGAGCGCGCCTTGCAAGCTTGAAACCACATGCGCGGCATCTGCGCACCAGGCCAAATCTTGCGTCACCACGACAAGGCGGCCATCCCGGCCGCCGCTGAGCGATGCCAGCTTCATGAGCCAGCCTCACCATCGAGGTTGCGCACGCCATCACGAATGCGGTTCAGCAATGTTTTCAAAGTCTCGCGCTCCTCCTGAGTTATTTCGGCAAATATCCGCTCATAAGATTCAAAGGTCAGCGGCATAACTTCAGCGTGGACCGCGCGGCCAGTCTCGGTCAGTTCAAGGTGGTGCGAGCGGCCATCACGATCATTCGGTGTGCGCACAATGATGCCGCGCTCTTCGAGCATTTTGCAAGCGCGATTAACCGCAACCTTGTCCATCAGTGTGCCGTTTACCAATTCGCGCTGGGTGAGCGGGCCGACGTGGCCGAGCACGGTGATGACCCGCCATTCTGGCACCCGAAGTCCGAACCGCGCGCGGTATTCATCAGCAATATGGCTGCTCACCGCGTTTGAGGTGATCGACATCAGATAGGGCAGAAAATCTGCGAGTCTGGAGATACGGTCTGGCATAGTGAAATCGTTACTAATGCAACCAGTTTCACTTGCCAAGCAATTTTATTACGATTTTATTGGTTGGGAGGCCGCAGTTGCGAAAGCAACAATCTTTTGCAGCGCAGCATCTATGCGCCAAGCCGGATTAGCGGTCAAGCCAAAGTCGCAATGTAAGCTCCGCATTCAGCCGCGCAGCACTCTGCCCGCCACCGCATCGAGCATCGCGGTAAGCTTGCCATCGCGGGCATGGGGCGCGGTGACCAGCGCACCATCGAGCGCACGATCAATCGGGCTTGCTTCGCGCGTGGGCGGAAGCGCCGCCACCAGTTGACGGACCGTCCTCTGCGCAAGCACTGCGTTGGCCTTCATCACCGCAAAGACATTGGCGGCATCAACATCCGCCTCACCTTCGCGCCAGCAATCGTAATCGGTGACCATGCCGAGCAGCGCGAAGGGTAGTTCCGCCTCACGCGCGAGCCGGGCCTCAGGCATCGCGGTCATTCCGATCACATGCCCGCCCCATTGCTGATAGAGCCTCGATTCGGCGCGGGTCGAAAACTGCGGGCCTTCAATAGCGACATAACATCCGCCGCGATGCACCTTGCCGCCTGCTGCCTCGGCCGCATCGGCGGCGAGCGCGGAAAGGCGCGCGCAGGTGGGATCGGCCATGCTGACATGGGCGACGCAGCCCTCCCCAAAGAAGCTGTTTGCGCGGCCCTGAGTGCGATCAATCAGCTGATTGACAACAACGAACTCTCCCGGCGCAATACCTTCGATCAGCGATCCGATCGCTGAGAGCGACAGCATATCGCTCACCCCGCAACGCTTGAGCACATCAATGTTGGCGCGGTAGTTTACCGCCGACGGTGTCAGATGGTGGCCAGCACCATGCCGCGCCAGAAAGGTAACCCGAACCCCTTCGAGCGTGCCAGTCGTCACCGGCCCCGATGGCGTTCCGAAAGGTGAGGAAGCGGCGATGTCCTGGGCATTTTCAAGCGCAAGCCCGCCCGCAAGGCCCGATCCCCCGATAACACCGATATGCCAGCGTTCGTTCACCTTTGCACCAGGATCCCTGCCACAACAAAATCGTTGAGGTGGGCACGGTAGCGATCCCGCAGCGCCTCGTCGAGGACATCGGTGCCCGACGAATGCCGCAGCACCAGCCGCGCCGAAAAGAAGCGGTCTGCCGCGCCGATAACGGTGAAATAAAACAGCTGCGGATCGACCGGGCGGAACACACCATTGGCAACCCCCTCACCAATCAGCGCGTGATAGGCATCGAGCAGCGGCTTGAGGTAGGAATCGGAAAGCCGCTGCGCCTCATCGGGCTCGCTCTCACGGATAAGCCGCATCAGCAGCCGGTGGGTGTAGGGTGTGCGGAAGAAGTTATCGACCACGCCCGCCATATGAATGCGCAGCTTGGTTTCCGGATCGGCATCCTTGGCGAGCAGGGCATCGACCGACTTCACAATCGCTGACCATTCGCGCTCAATCAACGCCTTGAGCAGCCCCGCCTTGTTGCCGAAATAATACTTCACCAACGCCGAATTAAGGCCTGACCGCCTGGACAACTCTGACAGTGACACATCCACCGTATCGCCTTCGCGCATCAGCCGGCTGGCGGTATCAAGCAAGGTTGCGCGCGCATCGGGCGATGCGGGAAGCTTGGCTGGCAGGATCGCAGCGGCGGCGGGCATCTGGATAATCCTCGGCCCTACTTCGGCGCCATACGGATCGCGCCATCGAGCCGCACATCCTCACCGTTGAAATAGGGATTCTCAATCATCGCCAGCGCCAGCAGCGCATATTCGGCTGGACGCCCCATGCGCTTAGGGAACGGCACCGAGGCATTGAGCGCGGCGATTGCCTTTTCGGGCAAGCCCATCAGCAGCGGGGTTTCAAAGATACCCGGCAGGATGGTGTTAACACGAATACCCTCGTTCATCAGATCGCGGGCAATCGGCAGCGTCATGCCGACCACGCCGCCTTTCGATGCTGAATAGGCCGCCTGCCCAATCTGGCCGTCTTCGGCGGCGGCCGATGCGGTGTTGACGATCGCCCCCCGCTCTCCCTCATCGCCCAGTGGCTCAAGCGTCAGCATTCCGGCGGCAGATTTGGCGAGGCAGCGGAAGGTGCCGACCAGGTTAATCTGGATCACCAGATTGAACGCATCGAGCGGGAAGTGCTTTATCGCGCCGGTTTCGCGATCCCGGCTGACGGTCTTGATAGCATTGCCAATCCCGGCGCAGTTCACAAGGATGCGCTCTTGCCCGTGCGCGGCGCGCGCCTTGGCAAAGCCGGCATCGACGCTGGCATCGTCGGTGACATTGACAGGACAGAACGTCCCGCCAATTTCAGCCGCCAGCGCCTCGCCCAGATCGGCATTGAGATCGAACAGCGCGACCTTCACACCCTTGCCCGCCAGAGCCCGCGCGGTCGCCGCGCCAAGCCCGGAAGCCCCGCCCGTAACAACGGCGGCAATGGAGGAATCGAGCTGCATGAAAAGTCCTTTAGCGAATCCGGCGTTTAAGCGATCAGTTAAGATGCGCTAGCGGCATCGGTCAACAGCGCGGTCGCACATCTGCACCGTCGCCGCAGGGGTGATTGTGGCATTGTTGTCACAAGCCACCGTCATTTTCGCAGAGAAGTGGGATTTCATTTGAAACCATCTCGCAGGTGCGACAGTTATTTTCCCATCAGCAACCGAGGGCTAGGTTGCGCGACTCTCCTTATTCGTGCGCGCCCTCGTTTCGCATCTTCTTGCCTGGGCATCCGTCAGGCGGGCCGCAAAGAGGAAAGCATTCGTGAACTTCAACCGCAAAACCGCCCTCCGCCTTGAAATTGCAGTACTGCCGATGATTTTGGCTGGTGCATTCATGCCATCCACTGTTTGGGCTGCTGGGCAATCGTCTGGCACGGCACCTCAAAAATGTGCCGATACCAACAACAACAATATCTGTGATGTTGACGAAGAGGCAGGCATCATCGTTACTGGCTCTCGCATTCGTAATCCCGGTCTGGGCAACAAGGAGCCTACGGTTTCTGTCACCAGCCAGTACATCGAAGATCGCGGCCTTACGAATGCTGCCGACGCATTGAATGAGATCCCGGGCTTTCGCGGTTCGGTCACCCCTGCGGGGTCGCAGGCTTCGTTTGGCCAAGGCGTCAACTTCATCAATACGTTTGGCCTCGGTTCAAACCGTACGCTGACCCTTCTCAACGGTCGGCGCGTGGTGTCGTCGAATGTGACGACGATCTTCGGCAATGCTTCACCAGGCACCTAGGTCGATCTCAACACTATTCCGGTGATTTTGATTGACCGCATTGATCGCGTCTCGATCGGCGGGGCACCGGTCTACGGAACTGACGCTATCGCCGGCACCGTGAACATCATCATGAAAAAGAAGTTCAAAGGCCTTGAACTGCGCGCCAGTACCGGCATCACCGAAGTAGGTGATAACTTCCATTACACCATACAGGGTGCTGGAGGAATGGACTTTGCCGATGGACGCGGCAATCTCACGGTCGCACTAAGCTATGACAGCGTTGACGGCGTTTTGGGTACAAACCGGGATTTCTATCGGGCAAATCTTGGCGGCACAACAAACCCATGTTCAGTCTTCGGCGCGGGCTTGCCTTGCGCGACATCAACCAACGTCAACTTGGTTGGTAACTTGGGCTTCCCTAACCGCACCCCGGCGAATGATGGCCGAATCAACCCCAACATTGGCTTCAATGATTCGACCACCGATGGTTTCCCGGGGTCGGTTCTGGTCCGCAATCTTACGATTCCAAGCCTTACGCGCGGTGGTTTGATTTCGAGTGGTTCACAGGCGTACAACTTCCAATTTGATAGAAACGGCAACCTCGTTCCCTTCAATCGCGGAATCCCTTTTGTCGCAGCACTACCCAACGGCGCTGCCCGTGCTTCCGGCGGTGATGGATTTACATTTAACGACTACATACAAATCACATCGAATTTGACGCGCCTCAACGCCAACCTGTTCTTCACTTATGACGTTACCGACAATGTTCGCTTCTTCGCAGAAGGCATGTTCTTTGAAGGCAAGGGCGACGAACTTGTCCAGCAGCCAAGCTTCAATTCAACGCTGTTCGGCGGAAGTTCGGCGGCGCTGACGTTCAGCGTTACCGACCCCCGCCTTACTTCGCAAGCGAGAGCGCAATTGGCATCGCTTGGTTACACAACTACATTCCAGTTGAGCCGCGCAAATACCGACCTTGCCGATCTTACTGGCAAGTCGGACAACAAGCTGTATCGCGGCGTGATTGGTTTTGACGGCAAGTTCAATATGGGCGACCGGAATTACAATTTCGAAGCCTACGTGAACTATGGCCGTAATGATTTCACTGATATCGGCCAGAACATCAATCAGCAGAACTTCGTAAATGCGATCAATAATTGCTCGGCCACGGCAATTGTCACCGGCACGGGCGGTACGCCGATCGCCGATGCGGCCTGCAAGCCTTTGAGCATTTTTGGCGAAGGCGTGGCATCGCAAGATGCTCTTTAGGCCACCTCTAAAAATAGTGCTTTCCCCGGCG
>JAYVNC010000053.1:0-6834 GCA_043758655.1 Novosphingobium sp. | reverse complement strand
AGCTCGCAAGGCTTCGTATCCTCTCCCCTCACAGGGGAGAGGGGATCAGGCATCCTTCTTCACTGCCGCCTTTTTGGGAGCAGCCTTTTTGGCGATAGCTTTCTTCGCCGCGGCCTTCTTCGCGGGAGCCTTCTTGCGTCCCTTGCCCTTGGCTGGACCCTTTGCCGCACGTTCATCAATCAACACTACAGCTTCCTCGGCGGTGAGCGTTTCGGGCTGCTTGTCGCGCGGCAGGGTGGCGTTTGTCGTGCCGTCGGTCACATAAGGCCCATAGCGCCCCGCCATCAGCTTGATTTCGCCGCCCGATGTGGGATGCGGGCCGAACAGTTTGAGCGGTTCAGCGGCGGCGCGGGCTCCCCTACCCCCGCCCGCTGCGGCTTCGGCCAGTTTGACCACAGCGGCGTTCATCCCGGTCTCGAATATTTCTTCGGTACTGCGCAATTTGGCATATTTGCCGCTGTGCGCCAGATACGGCCCATAACGGCCGAGGCTAGCCGTGATCGGCTCGCCGGTTTCCGGATGCGAACCAATGGTGCGCGGCAGGCTGAGCAGCTTCACCGCCCAATCGAGCGACATTTCGCCGATATCCTTGGGGATTGAACTGCGTTTGGCCTCGGTGCCCGATCCCGTCTCGATATAGGGACCGAAGCGCCCCACCTTGCGGGTGATTGGCTCGCCCGATTCGGGGTGCTTGCCGATCTCGCCATCGCCGGAATCCACTGCGCCCCCGCCTTGCGCGAACTTGCGGGTGAACTTGCATTCGGGGTAGTTTGAGCAAGCGACAAAGGCGCCGTAGCGCCCGCCGCGAAGGCTCAATCGACCATCACCACATAGCGGACATTGGCGCGGATCGTGGCCGTCATCGCTGGGCGGGAACAGAAAATCGGACAGATATTCGTCGAGCGCCTCGGTTACTTCGGAAGGCTTGCGCTCCATTACCTCGTCGGATTTGGGCTTAAAATCCTTCCAGAACTTGGCGAGCAGCGCCTTCCAGTTTTCACGTCCGCCCGAAACGTCATCGAGCTCGTCTTCCATCCCGGCGGTGAATTCATAGGCGACGTAAACAGGGAAGAATCTTTCAAGAAATGCTGTGAGGAGTCGCCCTGATTCCTCTGCAAAGAAACGATTTTTCTCAGTCCGAACATAATTGCGATCCTTGAGCACTTGCAAGGTTGAGGCGTAGGTCGAAGGCCGCCCGATTCCCAATTCTTCGAGCCGCTTGACCAAGCTGGCTTCGGAATAGCGCGGCGGCGGCTGGGTGAAATGCTGGTTCGCCTCAACGCTCTTTTTTGCTGGCATATCGCCCGCATTCATCACCGGCAGCAGCGCGGATTCATCATCCTCGCCATCAGCCTTTTGATCGCGGCCTTCTTCGTAAACCGCGAGGAAGCCCGGGAATTTGACCACTTGGCCATTGGCGCGCAGCTCGTGCCGCCCGGTGCCATCGCGCAGCGTTACACTGGTACGCTCAATGCTGGCAGACGCCATCTGGCTGGCAATTGCGCGCTTCCACACCAGTTCATAAAGCCGCGCCTCATCGCCCGAACCATAGTGATCGCGGGCGAATTCTACCGGCCGGATAGCTTCATGTGCTTCCTGAGCATTCTTGGCCTTAGTCTCATAAATACGCGGTTTTTCGGGAACGTAATGGCCGGAAAACCGATCATTGATCGCCTTGCGCGCATCCTGAATCGCCGATGGGTCCATCTGCACGCCGTCGGTGCGCATGTAGGTGATCGCGCCCGCCTCGTAGAGGTTTTGCGCCACTCGCATGGTGTGGCTGGCGGAAAAACCAAGCTTTCGTGCGGCCTCTTGCTGGAGCGTCGAGGTGGTGAACGGCGGATAGGGATTGCGGCGGGTGGGCTTGGTTTCCACCTCCTCAACGCGGAACGCTCCGGCTTCCACCGCTGCTTTGGCGCGCTCAGCAATGCCCGCATCGCCAAGGCTCAACCGTTCGAGCTTCTCGCCATCAAATTTGACCAGCCGCGCGGGGAATTCGGTGCCGCCATGCTGCATCTTGGCGACGACCGACCAGTATTCCTGCGGACGGAACAGCTCAATCTCGCTCTCGCGCTGGCAGATCAGCCGCAGCGCCACCGATTGCACCCGGCCCGCTGATTTCGCTCCCGGCAACTTGCGCCACAACACCGGCGAAAGTGTGAAGCCAAACAGGTAATCGAGCGCGCGGCGGGCAAGGTAGGCATCGACCAGATCCTGATCGAGTTCCCGCGGGGCGAGCATCGCCTTGGTCACCGTGTCTTTAGTAATGGCGTTAAAGGTGACCCGCTGCACGTCCTTCGGCAGCGCCTTGCGCTTGGCCAGCAGTTCACGCACGTGCCACGAAATCGCCTCGCCTTCGCGGTCAGGGTCGGTTGCGAGGATCAGGCGATCAGCCAGCTTGGCGGCATCGGTGATCTCCTTCACCTGCCGCGCTTTGTCGCCATAGAGCTCCCAATCCATGGCGAAATCTTCGTCGGGTCGCACCGATCCATCCTTCGGCGGCAGATCGCGGACGTGGCCGTAAGAGGCGAGAACCTTGTAGTCCTTGCCCAAATATTTCTCGATGGTTTTCGCCTTGGCGGGCGATTCTACGATGACTAGCTGCATTGCGACCTGAAAGCCCCTTACGTGTATGTGTACGCGCGAGGGTGGCGGGGGGCGTTGGCAAAGGTCAAGCGGATTACGACGCCCGCCGCATTGAGGTTAGCGAAGCGCCGCCAATTGTGCGACGACGCGCGCATTCGCCTGAGCACTCGCTTCGACCGCTCCGGCCCGATAGTTCTCAGGCTTGGCGTCGAACTCGATCTTTTTCGTGCTGCCGCCGGTTTTGAACATGCCGCCCATTCCGCCCATCCCGGCGAGTCCGCCTAACTTGCTCAAGCCGCCCAAAACCCGGGTCGCCGTCTGAGTGGTCTTGGTGAAGCCGCTGGTGGTATCGCGCATCGTCGCAAAGTCGCCCGCGACCGCGATGGGCTGATTGATCTTGATCGTCGTGGACTTGCCGGTTGGCGCGATCAGCGTGGCGCGCGAATAATTGCTGGCGATTGAAACGCCCGAGTGAACCTTGACCGAGAACCCGCCGTTCTGCTGCTGCTCAGAAAAATCGATGATATAAACCACGTCGATAATGCCAACGCCGGCCTGCTTGGCATATTGGCTGAGCGCATAGGCGGTCTGGCCCGAATTCATGTTCAGCCCCATGCTGCTCATCCCGCTGCCGGTGAAATCGCCGGGGATCAGATACATCGCACCCAGCGCCGTGGGCTTGACCAGCGTGACTTTGCCGGTGCTCTTTTTCTCGAGCGCAATGTTCACATCGAGCGGCGGGGCTTCGGGATGGGCGCGGGGCAAAGGCGTGGCAAACAAGGCTTCGGGCGCTTGAACCGTGTAGCCGCTGGCGCTCAGCTTGCCGAGAAAATCTGCATAGGCAGCGTCTGTGATGGTTTGCATCATCTCGGGCGTGATGCCGACCAGCGTGCTTTCGGCGCGGGTGGTGCCCTGAAATGCGCCGAGAGCGCCGTCCATCGCCTTGGTCGAATCGATCGATTTAAAAATGAACCCGACATTGAATGCGCCGATTGCCACCGTGGTTACGCCCTTGGCGGCATCCTGCCCCGAAACCTTAAGCGGCGTCGGGGTTCCCGCATGCGCAAGTTGCGGCGCGGCGAGCGACAGCAGCATAGCCATTGCGGCGGAAGTGGATTTAGTGATCGATTTCATGAAAATTCCCCTGCTGACCCGGGTACGGAATACCCTCGCGTGCTGGGTGTAGTGGGAACCTGTGAGCTGTCCAGTTACAGATGTTGTTAGTTTTCAGCTGAGATTGGCGCTGGCGGCGAGCGCGTGAGGTGGGGTTAGGCGAATACTTCAGCTATCACATCCTGATCATCGTTAATCATGCCATAGACCGTGACCGAGAAGGCCACCATCGTCACCCAAAGTATTTGCGATCCGAGCGAGACTTGCAGCTGATCGAGTGTTCCGCCGATGATTTGGTCAGTTATCCCACCAACAATCCCGAGTAGGATAATGCCGCCGATGATAATCACCAATGCAGCAAAAGCGATAGGTCTGGTGCGGCCCCGTGCTGCCTCCCAACTGGCGCGAAGCGATCCAAAAGTACCGCGATCGGAGGCGATCAGGTAGCAAGGGGCGGCCAGCCATTTCGAGCCGATGATCAAGCCGGGAATGATCAAAAGTACATATCCAAACATCACCGCGATTAACACGACCACTGCCATGCCGATAAATTGGAAGTATTTGAATCGCCCATCACCGCCCATCACCGCCCATCAGTCCGGCGCGCAGAATCATTGTGCGGAACAACAGATATTGCGCCGCAAATCCGGCAAACAAGCTTACCACGCTGAACGTGCTCATCAAAACCGGCGACACGGTCGCTAAGCCTGTGGCGGCGGCATTCATTGCCCCCACTGCGCCCACATAGATCAACTCCACGCGCCAATTTTCCTTGATGCAAGCAGCCGTGCCCGACATCACGTCACCGAACGTGATTTGACTGTTTTCTCTATAAGTCACGTGCTGCCCAATCCTCCGCTACCCACCCAAACTCACCCGCCCCCCCGCATGGCGCACCAGCCGACCCGCCAGTTCCATCTCAAGCAGGGCAAGCTGCACCGATGCGGGCGCCTCGCCCGATTGGCGAATCAGTTCGTCGACTGCGACCGGCGCGGTGGTGAGCAGCATCGCGAGATCTGCGGGATCGTTACACAGATCATCGGGCATGGGTTCGAACGCCAAGGCCACCTCACGAAACGTGCTGCGCGGGGTTCCGGCGAAACCTTCTAGCAGTTCGATCACATCTTCCGCCGATTGCACCAGCACCGCGCCATCGCGGATCAGCTGATTGCAGCCGCGCGAACGGCTGTCGAGCGGCGAGCCGGGGACGGCCATCACTTCACGCCCCATCTCCCCCGCCAGTCTTGCGGTTATCAGCGAGCCAGATTTGGGCGCGGCTTCGACCACTAGCGTCCCGGCGGCGATACCGGCGATGATGCGGTTGCGTGAGGGGAAGTGACGCGCGAGCGGCTGGGTGCCGGGGGGCTGTTCGGCGAGTAGCAGGCCGTTTTGCGCGACTTCCTCCTGCAAGTCAGCATGTTCGGGCGGGTAGGCAACATCGATGCCGCTCGCGATTACCCCGATGGTGCCGCCGCCACTTGCTCCCGCTACGAGCGCGCCGCGATGCGCCGCGCCGTCAATTCCGCGCGCCAGGCCAGAGACCACGGCAAAACCTGCGTCAGCCAGCGCGGCGGCGAAATCGCGTGATAATTTGACTGCCGCCGCCGAGGCATTGCGCGCGCCGACCATGGCTACCGCAGGCCGTGCGGCAATGGCAGCATCCCCACGCGCCATCAGGATAGGCGGCGCGCCTTCGCTTTGGCCGAGTAGCGGCGGGTAATCGGGAGAATCGTGAAACAAATACCGCGCACCTGTGCGCTTTACGGCAGCAATTTCGGCCTCAACCCGCCCCGTCTGAGCAGGCTGATAGCGCGAACCACCGCGCCCCGCGAGATCGGGCAAGGCTTCCAGCGCCGCGCCCGCACTGCCAAAACGGCGGAGCAACTGCGCGTAGCTTACCGGGCCGACGTTGGGCGATCGCAGCAGGCGAATGCGGGCAAAAGCCTCATCCTGAGCGACCACCAGATCCACCCCCTATGCTTCAACGCTGTTTTTAGACCCGCCCACCTTAGGCTCAGTCCCCGCGCGTAACCGCGTGATATTCGCGCGGTGCAGCCACAGCACCAGCCCGGCCAGCAGCGCCAGCATCACCATGTAAATTTCATGCCCAGAGGCCATCGCGGCAACCGGTGCCGCCACCGCCGCGCTCATCCCCGCGAGCGAGGAATAGCGGCTTACCGCCAGCACGCCGAGCCATACAGCCGCATAGGCCGTGCCAATCGGCCAAGCGAGGCTAAGCGCCACCCCCATCAAGGTCGCCACGCCCTTGCCGCCCTTGAACTTCAGCCAAATCGGGAAGCAGTGCCCGATCACCGCGGCGAAACCGCCCAGCGCCTCGTCACCGCCGGGCAGGTTCCCGGCAATCCACACCGCAGCAAAGCCTTTGCCCATATCGAGCAGCAGCGTGGCCGCCGCCAGCCCTTTGCGCCCGGTGCGAAGAACATTGGTTGCGCCGATATTGCCCGATCCGATGGCGCGAAGATCCCCCGCCCCGGTCAACCGCGTGAGGATCAGTCCGAACGGGATCGAGCCGAGCAGGTATCCCACGATTAACGTTGGCAACAAGGTGGTGAGATTCATCGCTTATCCCCGAATTACGTTGCAACCCTTAGCCGCAGTCCTTGCATTCGCGCAGCGGAAAAATCAGGAATGCCGCCGATATGGCGCAGGTTTCATCCAAGACAGGCGGAGAGGTCCACCCGGCGGCACCGCTGTTGCTGTTCGATTCAGGCGTTGGCGGGCTTTCGGTGCTGGCTGAGGTGCGCAAAGTTTTGCCGCAAGCGCCGGTGATTTACGCCGCCGATCTGGCCGGGCTGCCCTATGGCACCAAGAGCGAGGCGGAGGTTGCGGCGCGGGTTTGCGGCCTGCTCGGGCGGATGGCCGAACGCTTTCGCCCGCGGCTGATCTGCATCGCCTGCAACACCGCCAGCACAATCGCGCTGGCCATGGTCCGCGATGTGCTTGAGGTGCCAATTGTCGGCACGGTGCCGGCGATTAAGCCTGCCGCTGCTATGACCCGAACCGGGGTGATTGGCCTGCTCGGCACCGCTGCGACAATCCGGCAAGGGTACGTTGACCGGCTCGAAGCCGAGTTTGCGGTTGGTAAGCGCCTGCTGCGCCATGCCGCGCCCGAAC
>JAYVNC010000052.1:0-19851 GCA_043758655.1 Novosphingobium sp. | reverse complement strand
GCCATTTTATTCGCCGACACTCGATTCAACCAAAGTTTACTTCATCGCCCCCGCCTTGCAGGCTAACGATGAATTTACCCAAGACGAGCTTGACTGGGCCAAGGCTAAGGCTGGCGGCGGCAATATTGAATCGTATCGAGGTTACAAGCGTGCGCATCCCGGTGGCAGGCATTATGACGCCGCTCAGGAACGCATGGATGATCTTTTTGCCAAGAGTGCGGAAGGTGGAGCCAGCAAGGCTCCCACGCAGCAACCAAGCTATATTCCGCCCGCAAATCCACCGGTAATAGCTGGCCCGACCTATCAAGCGCCCATGAATACAGCCCCGGCACCGCCGGTTGCCGCTCCAGTGCAACAGACCTACACATTGCCTCCGGCTCAGCCGCAGGTTGTGGGCCCTGTTTATCAAGCACCCGCGCCTGCGCCGCAAAGCGCGCCTGTCGTCACCGCTCGGCAGGTGGACGCTTCAACGACAACGGTTAGCCCTGTAGCAGCAGCGCCGCAGACAATGCCGCAATCTGCAACCTATGTTGCTCCGCCTATATCCCGCCAATACGGGATGGGTGGTTTCCCCATCATGCCCGAACCCCCTCGGTTTGTAATAGGTCAATATCCGACTTGTAAGGACGCGTGGCAATCGGTGGTGGACCCCCTAGAAAAGGCAAAGGCTACCAACGATTGTAAGAATGTGTTCAGTGCTTACAAGTCAAACTGGCTAAACAAATACCGCGAGGCGATGAATAGCTATAGTGGTTCGGTAAACGATATCTATACTAACGAGGTCGCTAATCATTTTCCAACGCGCGAAGCGGAAAAGCTACAGTTCTACAATGAAACGATCCGTCGCTCGACGGGTGTTCTTGATGGCGGTTTCCTTATGGCCGAATACGAACAGGCCTTGGCAAAATATAATGCCGACTTCGCCGCAGTGGTGGATAGCTATTACGTTGCGACAGGTTGTAATGGTCATCCCACTCCCGCAGGCTTGGCACCGAATCCCAATTGTCCACGTTGATCAATTGGCGAATTGACTGATGATTAGGTTCGGCTTAGTCAAGTGGGTTTGATGGAAACTGAAACGCATTCTGTGCGTTCAATGCCGTTCCTCTGCGCCTCTGTTATTATTGGTCTGATATCTACTTGGGCATGGATGCGTTTCGCGCCGCCGTTGGTTGATAAGCTACAGATCGATTCAATCGCGAAGCTGGCCACCACTTATTATGCGCTGGTTTATTTGCCGGGGGCGATGATCGCGCTGGCACTGGGACGGCTTTGCAAGGTTGAGCCTTTGCGATTTGGCCCAAGCGTGGTGCAGTGGGGTGGATTAAGCTTATTCGCAGGCGCTGCCGGGCTTGGTTTATGTGCGGTGCTCGCGAGGCTAAACGGCGGAATGGAACTGGCCGTGCAGCCGGCCAAATCTGGCGGCGGAATTCTGCTACTCGGCGCGGCATTGACCCTGCTTCAAGTGCTGGTCGAGGAACTGCTATTTCGTGGGTGGCTGCGGCTTGTTTTGCGCGCCATATTGGGCGCGCGCGTTGCCGTGGTTCTGGCCGCGCTGGCCTATGCCTGCTTCACCATGGCAGGCAACGGATTTGCCGTTTTGCCGTTCGCCAATCTGGTTTTGCTCGGTCTTTTCCTTGGTCTGCTCGCTGAGCGATCGGGCGGGATTGCCGCGCCCGTTGCCGCCCATTTTGGTTGGACAGCGCTCGAGGATCTGGGACTGGGGCTGAATCCCAATCCGGGCACGGGGCCATTCGGTGCCGTCAAGGATTTCGACCTTCTCGGCGCGCCGCTATGGGGCGGCACTGAAGCAGGACTGGCGGCATCAATAGGCACAGCCGCAGTGCTTATTGCGCTGACCCTGCCGCTGGTATTTTGGCGACAAAAGCCAGAACACGCTCTCACCTAAATTCCCTGCTGCGCCCGGGTAATATCGATCCGGTTGCGTTGCTGGACAAACGCCGCGAGCGCCGAGTCTTGCAAGCTTTCCCGCTTGGCATCGACTGGCTGAACGCTCTGGGGATCGACAGGCTCGCCATCAATTCGCAGTTCGTAATGTAAGTGAGGGCCGGTGGTGCAGGTACCAGTGGTACCGCTAAGCCCAAGCGTATAGCCTTGAGGCACGCGCTGGCCTTCGTGCAAGTCTGGGGCGTAATGGCTCAGGTGGAAATAGCGCGTAATCCAGCCGTTATCATGCTGCACCACCGCCATGTTGCCGCCGCATCCAGTCGGCCTCGCCCCAATAACCACCCCCGCAGCTGAAGCGTAAACCGGAGTGCCGACTGGAACCCCGAAATCAACGCCCGCGTGCAGGCGATTATAATGCAAGGTCGGATGAAACCGCATGCCGAATTTTGAGGTGATCTTCGCGCCATCCACCGGTGTGCGCATAAAGCCGCGCTTGGTCGTGGCACCGTTACCATCGAACCAGCCGACCGTCCCGTCGACTTGCTTGAACCGGTAAAGCGCAAGGCTTTTTTGCGCAGTCGTCAGCTTGGCATAAACCAGTTGGGGCTGCCCAACTGCATCGCCATTGGCATTGACCGATTGGGCATAGGCGACCTCAAACGTATCCCCCGGCGCAACTTCTGATGCGAGGTTGAAGTCAAAAGCGAAGGCGTTGATGAATTCGGGAACCAAGGTGTCAGGCACCCCAGCTGAGACCGCCGACGAATAAAAGCTCTCAGTGTCAATTTCCCCGGCAGTAAACTTGATGGTGCTCGATAAATCCGCCGCCACTGCTGAAGCAGAATAGGCACCCGCGGCATCGCGTGAAACCACTGCGCCCGCGCCATCGGCATAGGAAACCTGAAGGCGGTCAAGCCGGAAGGCTTTCCCCGCAGGCATCAGTTCCACCGAGAGGCGAATTTCGCCCGGCTTGTTCATGATGCCACTGGCCGTCTTTGCCGCAGAGGAGGCATCGGCGGCTGGAACGCCAAGCGTAATCAGTGCCTGAACAATGTCACTGGTTCCGGGGAGGCGCAAAGTACGTTCCATCGCGCTAGGTACTTCGACCTTGTCCGGTGTTTGCGCCGCTGCACTCGGCACCGCGGTGGGCGGAAGGCGGGTCATCCAAGAGCCCATGAATGCCGCAGCGAGCACTGTGAGAGAACCTGCCCATGACAGGTAAGGGTTGATGCGCGATGGAGCTTTGGCCTCAACCGCCGCGCCGGGAACAAAACTGGTGCCGATCCCCTGCCATGCCTCAGGCAGGCTGGGCGACGCGTCAGCGGGCGGCCCAGCTTCGCCGTTATTCACGGGTTTTGCGGGCGTATTGGCCTTTCCCGACGGCTTATTGCTCCACGAGCGCGGATCGAAATCAGTCTCGTCCATCTCTACCCCCGCGCGTCCATTTGCCGCTAACACCGAAATTACTCATAACGCTGCTTTTGCCAGACGAGAAGCTGTGCTTTAACGGTCGCTAGTCGTTCCTTTGGGGGAAGTTCATGACTGCAGGAAATCGGGTTGCATGGCGGGAGGGGCAGTTCCTGCGTCCGCAACACTTCCAGCAGGCTGACCGAAGCCTGGACTTTCGCTTACGCGCGCGGGCATCGATGCTGCGTCCCTATCCTTGGGGGCTTAGCGAGATTGTCATTGATGAGCAGCTCGCGACGCTGGGAAAATTCGCCATAGTCCGCGCTGTGGGGGTGATGTCTGACGGCACACCGTTCGCTATTCCTGAAGATCAGCCGCCACCGCCGCCGCTCGATCTGCCCGAAGATACCCGCGACGCGACGATCTATTTGACGCTCCCCGCCGCCCAGCCGGGCGCGCAGGAATTTGCCGAGGCGGGCGATGCCGGGCCAGAGATTCGCTTTGCCGTTGCCGAATCGGAAGTCGCCGATTGCTTTTCGGGTGAGCGTGATCGGGAACCGATTGATCTCGCGCGCCCCAACTTGGCCTATGGCGTGACCCGCGATCAAACCTATGGCCGCGTGCTGTGCGGGCTGGCGCACGTGCGTGAGATGCAGGGCAAGCGCATCCATTTTGATGATCGTTATATTCCCCCGGCACAAGACATCCGAGCCTCGCTGCCGCTCAAGCATGGACTGACGGATATTCTGGGTCGCTGCGAACAGCGCGCCAATGAACTGGCACAGCGCGCGGTTGAATCAACCGATGGCGGGGCGGAAACCTTTGCCTCGTTCCTGCTGCTTCAAGCGCTCAACCGGTGGATCGCCGTGCTGCGGCATCTGGAAAGCCTGCCAATTGTGCACCCTGAGCGGCTGTATGAGGCGCTGGCGAGCCTCGCCGGTGAAATTGCTACGCTGATTCGGCCAGACCGGCGCGCGCCTGAGTTGCCAGCTTATGATCATGAAAAGCTACGAGAATCATTTTCGCCGCTGATTGATCTGTTGCAAACCATGTTGGCCGCCGTGTTTGATCGGTCGGCGCTGCAACTGCCGCTCAACCAGTTGAACGTCGATAGCTGGGTCTCGCCGATTGTTGATCGCAGCCTTTACGCCAATGGTTATTTTTATCTCGCCGTCCGCGCGGCAGCTTCGGTCGACGAGATTCGGCGCGGGTTTGCCCAGATTGCTAAGGTCGGCTCGGTTGAGCGAATGCAGCAGATCGTCAACGCCGCGCTTCCAGGTGTCCCGCTGCGTCATACACCTACACCGCCTCCGCAGATTCGGGTGATCCCGGGATACGTTTACTTTGAGCTTGATCGCGGCTCGCCCGATTGGAGTGAGTTTGCTACCGCGACCGGCCTCGGCTTGCACGTGGCCGGCGAATGGCCGCAATTGCAGCTTGAACTGTGGTGTGTGAAGCGGGCCGCCCGGTGAGCGACAAACAATCATGAGCGATAATGGATCATCGGACGGCGGCGGAAACCGCACGGTTTTTCGCCCATCGCCACTTGCGGGCGTGCGGCCCGGCGGAGGTATTCAGCCCCCGACGCAGCCCGCTCCGCCAATTGTATCATTTCCGCCGCCGCAGCCCGCGAGCTTTGGCTCCGATAGCTTCGGTGCAGCACCGATGGCTTCACCGGCCTCCGAAGCCAATTATGATGCGCCGCTTCGCACCGGCCGGCTCAACGATGATGATATCCCGCGCCCCTCCGCGCCGCTTGATTCGCGCAGCCCAATTGTGGTTGAGGCGGGGCCGGTGCTGGCGCTGGCTGCGTCAATCCGGTCCGGTCGCGCACGCGTTACCATGCCCGATTTTCACCGCGAGGCGAGCGAAGCCATCGCTGCCTATGATCGGGCGATCACGCCGCTTTACCCTGAAGAAACGCGCCAACGCGCCCGCTATGCGCTGTGTGCCACCGTTGATGACATCGCCCAGAACCTCCCCAACATCGGTCAAGACGGCACAGAATGGGCGCGGCGCAGCTTAGTCGTCACCTTTTTCCGTGAAAATATCGGCGGAGACCGGTTTTGGCAGCTGGTCGATGATCTGCTGCGCAGTCCGGCGCAGAATGCTGACTTGATTGAGCTGTTTCACGCCTGCCTCGCCGCCGGTTTTGAAGGCCGTTTCCGCATAACGCCTGATGGCCGCACGCGGCTGCAACAGATTATGGCGAGCCTTTATGGTGCGCTCGAGCACCCTCGTCCACTTTCGTCGTCAGAGATTTCGCCCGAATGGGTGGGGGCGGATGCGCCGCTCGCGAAGGTATCGATGTGGAACAAGGTGCTGCTGGCCGCAGCTTTGGCACTGGCGTTTCTGTTACTGGTTTATATCGGGCTGCAACTGCTACTTAAATCGTCCAGCAGCGGCCCTGAACGCGCAATTGAGAAAATGATGCCTGTTGGTGAACTGCGCCTGTCGCGCGTTGGCACGGCTCCGCCAGCTGCAGCAGAGAGCACTCAACTTTCCAGTCTGCGCAAATTCCTCGCGCCTGAGATCGAGCAGAAACTGGTTAACGTGCTGGAGGACGGCTCGACCGTACGGGTGCGGACAACAGTGGGCCAGCTGTTCAAATCGGGTTCGGATGAACTTGAGCCGGGGCGTTCTGCGCTGTTTGAACGCATTGGCCGCGCGGTTGAAGGTGAGCCGGGGCAGGTCACTATCGAAGGTCATGCTGACAGCGACAAAGTATCCTCGCTCGCCTTTCCCGACAACACCGCCCTTTCCAAAGGGCGGGCCGACAAGGTGGCGGACATTCTCAAGAGCGTGTTGTCAAACCCCGGTCGGATTTCCGTCCAAGGCTATGGCGATACGAGGCCCATTGCGTCCAACGACACGGCAGACGGCAAGACGCAAAACCGCCGGGTCGAAATCGTCATTCCGCGCAAGCAATAACCGCAGGTCAAGGAAGCAAGATCGGTGAAGAAGATCTTCGGAAACTGGTGGTTCCTGACAGGGCTGGCGACGCTGTGCCTAGTCCTGGTGTTCTGCCTTGGCCTGCCGTATTTTGTGGGCTTCTTGCGGCCGTGGTGGATGCGAGCGCTGTTGTTTGTGCTGTTCGCGGGCGGCTGGCTGACATGGGGATTCTTGCGCAGGCGGCGCGCGCGCAAGGCGGCGGAAGCGATCGAGCGCGAGCTGGCAACACCCAATGCGGCTGATGAGGAATCCGCCACTGTCGCGGCGCGGATGGCTGAGGCGATTACCCAGCTAAAAGGCAGCACTGGTGGCAAGGGTGATTACCTCTATTCACGCCCGTGGTATGTCATCATTGGTCCTCCAGGAGCGGGAAAGACTACCGCTCTGCTCAATTCCGGCCTGCGTTTCCCGCTCGCGGATCAATCGTTTCGCGGTGTTGGCGGCACGCGCAATCTCGATTTCTGGTTCGCTGACGAAGCAGCCTTTGTTGATACTGCTGGGCGTTACACGACACAGGATTCGGATAGCTCAGCCGATTCGCAAGGGTGGAAGAGCTTTCTAGGGCTACTCAAAAAGAATCGCCCTCGCTCGCCGGTCAATGGCGTAATCGTCGCGCTCGGCGCGGATGAACTTGTGCGCACTGACCGTGCCGGGCTTGATCGCCACGCTGCTCTTGTGCGCAGGCGGCTGGCGGAAATTCGGGCGACGCTTGAGGTGTCGTTCCCGGTCTATTTGCTGGTCACTAAGGCCGATCTGCTCTCCGGCTTTGTCGAATATTATGATGATCTTGATGTCGAAGGCCGCCGTGCTGTTCTGGGTGCAACCCTGCCTGCGGAAAATGCCAAACCAAAGGCCGATGATTTCGCAGGCGCGTTTGACCGCATGGTGATCGCCCAAAGCGAACGGCAGGCGAAGCGGCTATATGAAGAAGTCGATGCTTCGCGGCGTAGTTTGATTCTTGGCTTCCCTTCGCAGCTCGGCGCGCTTCGCAACCGGCTGACGCGGTTCATTGACGGAGCATTCCTTTCTGGCGATCAGCCGACGGGCACCCTTCGCGGGTTTTACTTCACCAGCGGCGTTCAGGAAGGTGCTCCGCTAGACCGAATTTTGTCGGGTGTCGCCGACGTGTTCCAGTCGCAATCGGCGCAGCGCGGCGCTTCGGGGCGCACCTATTTCCTCAACCGCATGCTCACCGAAGTGATGTTTGGAGAGGCAGGTTTGGTTCAGGCCGATCCCGCAGCACGGCGGCGCGAGGCGCGGCGCACGCGGATTGGCCAATTGGCGATTGCCGCATCGGTTCTGCTGGTGCTGATTGGCTGGGGCTTCAGCTTTGCCAAGAACACGGCATTCCTCGGCAATCTTGCCGATGCCGCGAATGAAACCAGCTCGCTTTCGCAGCAGACCGGAATTGATCTGCTCGAAGTACGAGATTCCGATCCTAACCTTGAACAGTCACTTGCTGTGTTGCGCGCACTGCGTGATCTGCCGCAGGGTTATGCCCAGCAAGAAGCTGGCGGACCGGGCCTCGGAATGCGTCTCGGCCTATTCCAATCGTGGGAAGCAGGGCGCGCGCGTGAGGCCTACCTGATGGGCCTGCGCCGCATTCTGCTGCCGCGAATTCTGCTGCGGCTGGAAAGCTATATGGCGGCGCACGGCAGTGATCCGATCGCGGTCTATCAGCCGCTTAAGGTCTATATGATGCTTGGCGGCAGGGGGCCGATGGATGAAGGCACGGTCAAATCATGGATAACGCTTGATTGGGCGCAGGGCGATCAGCTGAGCGGTGCTGACCGTGCTCCGACGCGCAAGGAACTTGCGCAGCATCTTGAAGCCTTGCTTGGTGATACACTTACGTGGCCGGGCGGGGCACAAACGCCACTGAATGGCACCGCCATAGCCTCTGCGCAGGCGGCAATTCAGACGCTGGGAATGGCTGACCGGGCCTATGCAGTGCTACGGCAAAAGGCGATGTCGAGCAGCGGCCCTGCATGGCGTGCGAGCAATTACCTTTCGGCTGGCGATGTCCAGGCGTTCGCTAACGGCGATGAAGTATTTCAGGCCGAAGTCCCCTATTTCTACACCAAGGGCGGCTATGAGAAAGCCTATATGATCGGCCTGCAAACGGTCGAAGCCGATCTCAAGAAAGACCTGTGGGTTCTGGGTGAGGCCGCGCAGATGGAAGGCACGCGGATGGAGCTTGGTCAGGTCAAGAGCGGTGTCGCGCTGAAATATGCGACCGAATACAAGGCAGAGTGGGAGCGCATTGCCGGATTGCCTAAGGCGCCGAACTATTTTGCCGATGCGGCGGCGTTTGGATCGTTCACTCGCTCGCCATCGCCGCTCAAGAAGCTGCTGCTGCAGGTCAAGGAAAACACGCTGTTCACCGGCGGTAGCGGCGCGGCGAAGTCGATGATCGGCGAACAGATGTCGCAATCGCGCTTTGGCCGCTCGATTGATGGAGCCAAGGCGATCAGTGGAGCTGGCATCGGATTTGACGCCGGGACCGAGATTACCAGCTATTTCAGGCCGCTTCACGATTATGTTGGCGGCAGTTCGGCAGATGCTCCGATTGATCAATGGGTGGCCGCGATAAAGCAATCCGTGGCAGCGAACGTCGCGGCAAAATCAATGAGCGGTAGCCTAGCAGGTGATCAGCTTCAGGCAACTCTGGCCACAGCGGCTAGCAACGCGGCGGTATCTGGTGCAGGCGCGCCGCCGCAACTTCAGGGCTTTATCTCGTCGGTCAACAATGGCGGGCAGACCGCTGCGGTCAGTTCGGCGCAGGGTGCGATTGGCGACGCCTATACCAAGTCCGTGATGCCCGCCTGCCAGATGGCGACCAAGGACAAGTATCCATTCTTTGGCAAGACCAAGGATAATCCCAACCCGGTTAACGCATCGCTTGTCGATGTCCAGCAGGTGTTTGGCATGGGGGGGTCGATGGACGGGTTCTTGCAGCAGCGTGTCACACCGCTGCTCGATACATCCACCCCCGTCTGGCGCTGGAATGCGGGCAACTCAGTTACCGCCGGGCTATCACCGAGCACGCCCGAGGAGTTCTTCAAGGCCCGCCAGCTGCGCGATATGCTGGTGGGCGGAATGGTGGTGAAGGTGGAAGCCAAGACCTTTGGCGCGGGGATTGATGCGGCGGAAATGGTGGTTGGCAGCGCACAAAACCGGTTTGAGCCCGGATCAGCAGGGGAAAAACAGGTGATCTGGTCAGCGCAGGGAAACGTGCCGCAAGCATCGCTCGCGCTGTTTTCTAAGGGCGCAGAGGTGAAAAAAATCACCACCGATGGGCCTTGGGCGCTTTTCCGCCTTATGGATGAAGCCCGGTTCGAAAAACGGGGCGGCACGTGGTATGCGACATTTGGCACCGGCACTGCATCGGTGGCGTTTAAGATGACCTTCCCAACCGAGCAGAACCCTTTCGCCCGGGGTACTGTGCCATGGAGCTTTCGATGTCCCAGCGCGCTATAGGGGGATGGCTGTTCGGCAAAATGCCGACCTTGGGTGATTTCGTTGTGCGAGGCCTTGGGCAGCAAACGCGCGATCATCTTGACGGCTGGCTTTCGCGGGAAATGGAAGCGGCACGTGCTGCGGCGGGTGACGGATTTGAAGCACGCTATGACGCGGCACCGCCATGGAATTTTGTTGAGTGCGACGAGGCGGGGCAATGGAACGGCGGCGCGCTGTGCGCCTCGCAAGACCGCGCAGGGCGGCGTTTTCCGCTTATCATGGCTATCCCCGCCGATGACGCCGCCGCCGCCGCCGCGCTATCCGAAGGATGCCTCGCGGCGATGTGCCAAGCCTTCGCTGAAGGCTGGGATCCAGACCAATTAGTGACAGCGCCGGTTGTGCCGCAGCACGATTCGCGGTGGCAGCCTGAAGGCGAAGAATGGTCGCTTCTGGCCGAGGATGGACCGGCGTTGGTTCTTCCCGGTCGCTACCCCACGGGGATAATAAGCCGGATGGTGGAGATGGTTGAATGATGCCCGAATTCCGCATTGAGGACTTTTCGGCTACCCATGTCGGCGAGGTTCGTAAAGAAAACGAGGACAGCTACGTCGCGATTCCCGCTGCAAAAGTGTGGGTCGTCGCCGATGGCATGGGCGGCCATGTTAACGGCAAGTACGCGTCACAAGCTATCGCCGATGCTGCCGACGCGGTGGCTTATCCTGATGATCTCGAACAGGCTTGTGATGCTCTGGCGCAGTCGGTTCATCAGGCCAATGCCGAGATTTTCGCCAAGTCTCTGGAAGCAGGCACCCAGATGGGTTCGACCTTTGTCGGACTCGCGATCAGGGGCGATCAGTTTGCCGTTATGTGGTCTGGCGACAGTCGCGCCTACGTTTATCGTGATCACCGCCTCATTCAGTTGACCTCTGACCACACCCAGGTTCAGGCTATGATTGATCGCGGGCTTCTGTCCCCTGAAGAAGCTTTGGTCCATCCGATGCGCCATGTGCTGTCTCGCGCAGTTGGCGTTGAAGATGTTCTGCAGATTGATGCCATACGCGATTCCGTTGTCCCCGGCGATTTGTTTCTGCTTTGCAGCGATGGACTTTACGGGCAGGTGAGCGACGAGGAGATCGCGGAAATTCTTGGCCATTCCAGCGCCGCTGCCTGCGAAGAACTCGTTGCGCTGTGTCTGGCGCGCGGTGCTCCTGATAATGTGACGGTCACTCTCGTTTCGGTGATTGAGCTGACACTTCTGGTTCTGAACGGAGAAGCATGATGGGCGGCGACGATCACGATCGGACGATCTACAGCCCCGGCAGCGGCTTCACGCCTGGTCAGGGAGGTGAACCGGTTTCGCCTGTCTCAATGCCGCCTGCGTCGGCGGAGCCCACTTCGACACCCCCGGTTTCTTCTCCGCCAGTCTCTTCACCACCGAAATCCTCTCCTCCGTTTACATCGCCACCGCCGCCGGGCGGAGTGCAAGCGATCAAAGTCGGTGATGTCCTCAACCACCTGTATGAAGTGCGCCGACACATCGCGCGCGGCGGGATGGGTGAAGTGTTTGAAGGTTGCAACGTCAACTATGCTGAGGAGCGGGTGGCGATAAAGGTGATCCTGCCGCACCTCGCCGCCGATCCTGCGGTGCAGGGCATGTTCTATAAGGAAGCCCGCACGCTTACGCGGTTGACCCATCCGGCGCTGGTGCAATATCGCACCATGGCGCAGGAACCGCAGCTTGGCGTGTTCTACATCGTCACCGAATATGTTGACGGCCCCAATCTTTCAGACAGGCTCAAGGATCTGGGTGCCGATACCAAGCAGATCGCTTTTCTGACCAAGCGACTCGCTGAAGGTCTGGCTGTTGCGCATTCCATGGGTGCCATTCACCGCGATATTTCGCCTGACAATATCCTGCTTGAAGGCGGTTTGGTTGAACGTGCCAAGATCATCGATTTCGGCATTGCCAAGGATCTTGATCCTTCCGCCGCGACGATTGTGGGCGATGGCTTTGCCGGAAAGCTCAACTATGTCGCGCCCGAACAATTGGGCGAATTTGGCCGTGAGATCGGCCCTTGGACTGACATTTACAGCCTTGGACTGACCATCCTTGCCGTGGCGCGCGGGCGTGATGTCGATATGGGTGGGACGATTGTCGATGCCGTTGATAAACGGCGCGCCGGGCCTGATCTGTCACCAGTCTCCGATGCTCTGCGACCGCTGATCTCCCGTATGGTTATGTCCAATCCGCAGCAGCGCATGCGGTCAATGGACGAGGTCGTTCAGTGGATAAATAATTGGTCGCACGGAAAGTCGGCACCGGCTGCAAAGGTGGCCAAAACAAAGCCTGTGTCCGCCAAGGCTGCATCCGTGAAAGGAAACGCGGCAGACGAGGGCTCGGCGCTTGATGGTATTAAGAGCAAGTTAGCGGGTTTAAGCATTCCGCCGATCCTCAAAGAACCGCGCGGCATGGCGATGGCTGGCGGCGGTGTACTGGGACTGTTGGTGCTCGTAGCCGTGGTTTTGTCATTCACCGGCGGCAGCAAAGATGCAGGCGATGCAGAGGGCGGCCAGCCCGGCAAAGTCGCTGCGGCCACAGTCGCAGATCCTGTGGCCACCACCCGTAACGTGTTGGCGAGCGGCTTAAGCAGGGTTGCCTGTGGGTGGCTTGATGTTGAATCGGTTGAGGGCGGCAAGGGCTCCCCTGTGTCAATTGCGCTTAAAGGTGTTTCAGGCCAGTCGACCCAAGCAATTGCTCAAATCGAACAAATGTTGAAAGTCGCAGGTGTTGGCGGTGTATCGGTTAATTATGCTGATATTGCGCCGGTTCCAGCCAGCTTCTGCGGACCATTGGAGGCGTTTGGTCAGTTTAAATCGAGCGGAGTCGGACATTTGACGCTGCCGCAAAAACGATTTGAAATGGCACCTCTGACGGGCAATCTACCCAAGGAGTATTTGGGCCAGCTTGGAACGCGGGCCATTATCGAAATTGATGTGCAAGGAACTACAGGTCAAACGGCGCTTGTCGCAATTGGCGAAACAGGGGAAATGCAGCTGCTATCTGTCGACATGACCGGCTTGGACAAAGATTTCCTGCAGCCAGAAGGAAACAAGCGCTATCGCCTCACTTTGCCAACTACCAACGCCGGGTGGAGTGGGATTTTGTTGATTGATGGCAAGGGCCCATTCAACAAAACGCTGTTTGACCATGCCGCTGGTTCACTGGGACAGGATTGGCCACAGAAATTCATTGCTGCCGCCAAGGCGCAAGGCTGGAAAACCGAAATGGTTTGGTATCAGTCTGTCAACGATCAGCCTGATGCTGTTCCATCGCAATAAGGATCAGCGCTGGCTGGCGATTTCTTCGTAGGCGCGGCGGAATTCTTTTGCGAACATGTCCATGAAGGCTTCATCTGAGCCCTGAACCACGCCGCCAAATTCCTTTTCATAGGCTTTCCACAGTGCAGCATCGCGTGCTGAGGGGAGTATTTTTGCCATAATGCCGTTGTCTTTTGCGCGGGCGCGGATCGAAGAGGGCGAGAAGCGCTCGAGCGTTGATCGCAGCGCGCCCTGCATCGCCCGCAGCGTTGCCATCTGGTGCGCCTGAAGGTCTTTGAAGGAATCTTCAATGGCACGATCAGCTGTCTGAAAACCGCGTTCAGGTGGATTGAGCAATTGTACAAGCGCCTGATCGGGCGTGCGTGCGAATTTGAGCGGATTATTGCCGTCGGTCGAAAAGCTGGTGCCCTGCGCGCCCATCTGGCTCTTGGCGCGGGCGCGCGCCTCAAGCAAAACGAACAGGCCCGATACCAAGCGGCGTAGCAAGTCTCCGGCCAAGGCGGCCGTTCCGGCATCATCCTGTGTGATCTTGGCGGGATCGATTTGCGCAGCAGCGAGCATCTGCGCCATTCCGGCCGAAGGGCGCGAAGGAGCCATCGGCGGCGAAGTGGTCGCCGCAGAGGCAGGAACGACTGGGGGTGGCGGCGCAGCTGCCGACACTGCGGCAGGTAAAGGGGAGGGAACTGGAGCTGGAGGCGGCAATAGTGAGGGCTGCTGAATAACTTGTGGAGGCGGCGGAGCGCCGAATCCGCTGCGCGACCAATCAACCACGTTGCTCTGCGCAAATTTGCCCCAGATATCGTCAGCGCCCGGGGCAATCGCCGGTGCCGCTGGGCTCGACCAATCCGATGCAGGGGTAACCTGGGCCGGTGCTGTTGCCCATGCTGATGCTGGCGCATCAGCGGCTGCACTCGGCGCTTCCCAACCGCCGGGAGCAGGGCTGGGAGCAGCGGCGGGCGGGGTCCAGGCTTGCGACATCGGCCCGCCACCTGAAATCGCCGCCGAAGGTGGCGGCGCACCCCAGTTTGAAGTGCTCGATGATGGGGCAATTTCCGCGCCGTCAGTTCCCGCTGCCCATCCAGACCATTCTGGAATCTGCGGCTGGGCGTTCCGCTCTGTTGCCGCTGCCGCCGAGGCATCGTCAAGTGAGGCGGCAATTTCAAAGCGGCCGATCACGAAAACATCGCCTGATCGTATTACATAGGGCACCGGCAAGCGCACGTCCTGCCCCATAAGGAACGTGCCGTTGGTGCTCTGATCGACCATTTCATACTGGTCACCGGTAAACCGCACTTCGCAGTGGCTTGATGAAATGTAGCGCGTCGGATCGGGCAGGCACCAGTCCGAGGTTGGGATCCGGCCTATTCTAGCGCCGCGCCTGTCAAGCACGAGCGAAGACGGCGAGCCGTTGTCGAGAGCGGGGACATTGCGGATCGTCAGGGTCAGCGGCACAATGCACACCTTGCCGCAAATGGCTCAACGCCGCCAGTAATGATGCTGCTTCCACGCATTATGCCGTGATCATCGCCTCGCCGAATTCGCCGATCTGGCTTAGCAGGAGGTCAGCATCGGGCTGCGAATGGGCGCCAACAAGCAATGCAGCAGCACAGAAACGGGCACAAGCTTCGGCTGGAGGCTGCACCGCGGCGAGACCTTCAGGTGCAAGCGAGCCACCCGAAAACCAGACGGCAAGGCACAGCAGCTTTGCCGGGGTATCCTGCTTGACCGCTTCCGCCGCATCGCCGGCGGCGCGGCGGAGCGGGTCTTCAGGGTTATCGATCCATTGCAAGACGCTAACCACCAGCGGGTCGCCTCGGTCAATGATGCCCGTGTCGATGGCAGACCGAGTCGCCCAGGCCACACAGTCATACCGAGACATCGCATGGGCCATAAATTCCAGCGCAGACCCAAAATCTCCGCTTTGCGCGAGCTGCGCATACCAGCCATGCAGCGGTTGGCCGACAGCTTCACCGACGGGCAGGTCCGGCTCCATAATCGCCATGATCTGTCCGGCATCGGACCAGGTTGATCGAGCCCAGGGTGCGCTGTTTGCCATGCTAGTTTATCATTACCATGGCACCCTTGGCCGTGAGCAGGGTCTGACCTTCGATGTCAGTTTTGCAAGCACTAAGCTTCGCCGAGGCTTTTGCCTTCATATCAAGCAGCGTGGTCGCCATTTTCAGCGAAGCGGGATCAAGCGTAATCGAGGTTTTGCCCACCTTGATCGTAATCTTGTTCTTGGCGGTAATTACGATTGAATCGCCCGCATCGATCACAATCTTTTTCTTGACCTTCAATGTGTCGTTCGAATCGATCTTGACGTCACGATCCTTGACCACTTTGATCGTCTCAGTTCCCCGAACCTCTTCCTTCCGGTTCTGTTTAATCAGGATCGTCTCGTGCTCGCCGACTTCTTCTTGACGGCTTTTTCCGACCTTGATCTCGACATTGCGGCCAACGTGGTGGGTTTCATTGTGGCGGACCCGGGTGTTCAAATCCTTTTCGGCGTGAATGAACAGTTCTTCGCGGCCAGTTGCATCTTCAAAGCGAAATTCGTTGGCACCTGGCATGCCGGTATCAAGCCCAATAGCCTCAGCAATCGCTAAGCCTTTGTCCATCTTGTAGGTCTTGGTGCGCCAAACCGCCCGGGTTTTATTGGCAGGTAAAGCATATACCGGCATGTGTGAGGCGTTGAACACACGGCCAACGACTATCGGTCGGTCAGGATTGCCGTTGATGAAATCAACCAGCACCTCGTGTCCGATGCGCGGGGTAATGATATTACCGAGACCGCCAGTTTGCGAAACGCGCAGCCAACAGCTGCTCTTGTCATCATGCTTTCCGTTGCGGTCCCAGTGGAACTGCACTTTTATTCGGCCAAACTCATCGACATGAATTTCCTCGCCCTTTGGCCCGGTGACAACGGCGGTCTCTGGCCCCTTTGCAGAAGGGCGCGGGGTTACGATTGGTGCACGGAACTGCATATCGTCCGGGATCGCTGTGAATTCGATGTGGGTTTCGCCGGAAGACCCGCCCGAACGGAACTGTTCGCTCGAAAGGTGACTGCGGCAGCTGGTGATCAGATACTTGCGGTTAAAACGCCCATTTGCGTGCCGATCAAGCGCCATGATATAGCCCGGTTGGATTGCGGCAGACCGGCTCGTCCCTTCGTAGCGCAGGCGCTGGGCGCGGCGCGATTCGAGTAAAACGTGGCTCAAAGCCTTTCCGTCGCTCTCCTGATAATAGCGGCCCGGCCAGCGATAAATCTCGATCGCATCCTCGTCATGCGCCTTGCTATCCTCATAGTGGGCTTCGCGCGGCTTGCTCGGTTTTTTGAAGTCAAAGTCGCGCATAGTAACCTTGGCTTCCGCCCCCGAAGAAGCGTGTTCGTGCCAGGATTGGACCCACGCCCCGGCGCCTGCGCGCGGCCGCGCTTTTGAATCGACAAGCGCGACCGAATCGCTGATCGGATTAAAGTGTAGTTTGCCGACCGGAAGCTCCAAGTGCGAACTGGGCTTGTCGCAAATAATCATCCGGTGCGCCGAAGCCTCGTGCTTATAGAAGTAATAGAGGCCATCTTCTTCGAGCAAGCGGCTTACGAAGGAGAAGTCGCTTTCGCCATATTGTACGCAATAGGCGAGCGTTCGCTTACCGCTGCTGGCGACCACCTTGTAGGGTATTTTGCAATGTCCCAGCACGTCTTCGACGATCGCCATGACTGTTTTGTTCTGGTAAATTCTGAAATTGCTGCCCTGCTCGTGAAACTGCGCGAGCGGAGCGAGCGTCAACCGATAGAGGTGACCATCACCAAGCATTTCCCCGACATAGCGCGCATCAACCACAACGCCGTGAAAGTACCTCTGATGTTCGCCATCAAGCAGACTTTCAATCGCCGCCGCCTTGCCCAAATTGGGCAGAAGTTTGATTTCTTCCGCGGCGAGTACCTCGACCGAAATCATAAACGATTCGCTCAATCCCTCATAGGAATCAACTTGAACCACTTTGAGTCGCTCGCGGCTTCCTGAAAGGCTCAGGTTCAGGCTAGTTTGTCGCTTCGTTGCAGCCAATGGACCCCCCTGTCATCCCGTCAGAATCATTACGGGATTGAAGCAACTCATTACACTCGCTGCAATATTGCGACGCAAGCATTCCTACACGCATGGTTCTATCACTTGCTAGTGGACTTTTGAAGGGGAAGAAAGGATAAGGATGTTTCTTCGTCATTTCAGTCCGGAACTTATTGGGGGTACGGCTATGCGCACCAAGTTTTGCTTGTTCGCCATGACAGCTTTTTTCGTGGCGACTTCGGTTCAGGCGGGCCCGGGAACGGGCGCCGCAACGTTCAACATCAAAAGCAAAGAACAGATACGCTGCGAACTGTTAGCGGACTGCAAGCCGCTGCCATCGACCCGCGCATGGATCACGCGTACTGGCGGGCTTGAGACTGACAAGGCCAAGATCATTCAAGCGCAGCGTGCCAGCCTCGCCCCAGCAAAGCCACAGATCCAGGTGCGGGGCGGTCGTCAGCGCAAAAGCATCGAAGCCCCGGCGATTACCTCGGTCAAGAGCAGCGATTTGTTTATCAACTTTACCTCGGCTTCCTATAATATTGATGATGCAGCATTTGAACAGGCATCCGAGCTGTATGCCGCTCTGACCGAAAGGGAATGGCGCGCGCATCGCTTTGAGATATCGGGTCACACCGATGCGGTTGGCACATCGCCCTACAACGATGATCTGTCACAAAAGCGCGCACAAGCCGTGGTTGATCTGCTGGCCGCGCGTGGTGTCCCGCGCTCGCAGCTGATGGTCAAGGGTTATGGCTACCGCCATCCGATCGAAGGGTTGGAGCGCAATGATGGACGCAACCGCCGGGTTGAAATCAAGAAGCTTGACTGATTGATTGATCGGCCTCGGGGGAGAACTGGCTTTGGATATTGATGCGCTGGTTGCCCCGCTTTCGGATGAGCAGCCGTCAGGCGCAGACCTTTATGGTGATTTGAAGCGGCAGCAGATCGAGCAGGTTTTTGAACGCTCGATCAGCGATGGGACTGCTTCGGATACCTCTGCGTCGCAGTGGCAGGATGCTATCGACCTAATTATTGAACAGTGCGAAATCACCCGCGATTTGTGGTTGCCGGTCTATCTGATGCGCGCCGCAACGCAGGCGGGACAATTCGATCTGGTGGTTGAGGCATCAACCTTCATGGCGCGATTGATCGAGACACGATGGGCCGATGTCCACCCTCAGCTTGAAGACTTGGGCTTTATCGGCCGCAAGACTCCTTGCGAATCGCTCACCCGGATCGGCGACTTTCTTGGCCCTCTTGAGCGAATGCCCTTGGTTACTCACCCTCGATTCGGTGCAATTTCTGGCGCTGATTTTGAGAAGTTTCGGGTCAATGGACCTAAGGCGGATGGTTTCGGTGAATTTCGGCAGGCGGTGGATGCCATCGGCGAATCCGGGTTGCAGCAGGCAGTTGATGGGCTCGAGGCACTTTCGGTCGCGATAAAGTCTGTCGACAATACGCTCACGGTTCATGCTGACGGGGACACGGGCACCAATTTCACACCAACTTATGATTCGCTTACCCGGATGAAGAAGGCGGTTATTTCATTTTTACCTCAGGCGGTCAGCGAACCCGATCCAGATGGCGGTTCAGCTGGCGCTGAAGGTGCGGAATCAGATATGCAATCAGCGCCCTCCAACGGTTCATTTTCCGGCGGGATCAACAGCAGACAAGATGTTGTCAGAGCGATTGATGCAATTTGCGCTTATTACTCTCGTTCAGAACCCGGCAGCCCGGTTCCATTTGTCTTGCGTCGCGCTAGGGACTGGATTAGCCTCGACTTTATGGCGGTGCTTGCAGATATTGCCCCCGGCAGTCTTGATGAAGCCACACGGGTTCTTAAAAACAAGACGGCGGCAACTACAGGTTCCGAAAACAAGGGCGCTCAAGATTCCAGCACATCCCAACGGGATAATGAAAAGACGGCTGGTGATGGCGATGGTTGGAATTGAATTTATAGTATAAATTGCGGATCACGGGGGCGTGGCCAGATCATCTCCCCAATGTTAAGTCAGATTTTCGGAGACCTATCATGGCAAAGAGTGGCCAACGCTTCATCAAAGAAAACCGTGCCCCGCGCGTCCATATCGAATACGAAGTGGAAACCGGCGGCGCGCGGCAAAAGGTTGAATTGCCCTTTGTCATGGGCGTTATGTCTGACCTCTCTGGCAAAAGTAAGGTTGAGAAGAAATCGCTCAATGATCGCGAATTTCTCGATTTTGACATGGACAATTTCGACAAGCGCCTTTCAGCAATCAAACCCCGCGCTGCCTTTAACGTTGAAAATACGCTCAGTGGCGAGGGCAAGCTGGCGGTAGATCTTGAGTTCAACAAGATGGACGATTTTTCGCCTGGCGCTATCGCGCAGAAGGTTCCGGCGCTTGCGCAGCTACTCGAAGCGCGTCAGCAGGTGAATGACCTCATGCTGTTTATGGATGGGAAAGACGGGGCGCAGGGTTTGCTTGAAAATCTGCTCCAGAACCCCGATTTGATGAAGTCTTTGGCCGCGGCCAAGCCGGCGCCGGGCAAGGGCGACGCAGCGGAATAGGCAATAAGATAAGCAAGCAGGCATTCGTCCGCCCAGCAATTACTAGCTTCAGGCCAAGCAATTTCAAGCTTCAGGAAAATCCCAGATGTCCACCGAAAAAATTCAGGAATCCGGCGCAGCCATTCAAACCGAGTTTGCACCTGACGATTTCGCCTCGTTGCTGCGCAA
>JAYVNC010000051.1:0-6883 GCA_043758655.1 Novosphingobium sp. | reverse complement strand
ATGAAGGCGCATCCCGAACTGCTGAGCTTTACGCTGCACGGGGTCGCCCCGGGCACGACCGACAGCTACACCATGTTCGCTGGATCGTTTCCTGACCGTATCGGCAACGGTGACGATCCCGATGATATCGACGTCAGCAAAAAGGGGATCACCATCGTCGATCCGCGCTGGCACCGGACCAAGGACGTGTCGCCAAAGTTCGTCGTGCTGATGCCGCTGCGCGATGCCAAGGGTGGCAACATCGGGCTGGTGGTCTATGCCTTCAAGGTGCCGGTTGAATCGAATGCTGGTGAGCGCAAATATTATCTGCAATCGCTCGTTTTGCGCGATGCCCTGGCGAAAAAGATCCCGAGCTATGATGCACTTTTCGCACCTGCCAAATAAGCAATCACTATGAGTCAATTACGCAATTTTGACCGAAAGGTTGGAGGCCATATCTTCGGTGCCGACGCGGATGGATATCATGCCGCCCGCGTCGGTTATCCCGATGGCCTGCTCGATCACGTATTCGCTCGCGCTTCACCGCCGGGCGTAACGCTTGAAGTTGGCCCCGGCACCGGACTTGCGACGCAGGAATTGCTGGCACGTGGCGTTACCCATCTGGTCGCGGTTGAGCCCGATCCAGCACTCTGCCAATATTTGGCTGATCATCTGGCGGACCCCCGGCTGGAGATAGTTCAGGCTGATTTTATTCATGCGTCGCTGAACGGTTTATTTGATCTCGCGGTATGCGCCTGTTCGTTTCACTGGCTGGAATTTGCGCCGGCAACCGCGCGCCTGCGTAATTTGTTGGCGCCAGAGGGCGTGCTCGCCCTGTCATGGAATGTTTACCGGCAGCCGGGAGCGGGTGATGAATTTGCCGAAATGCTGCTGCCAACTATTTCTCATCTTCCTATGCCGCCATCAGAAGCGCTTGGCGGGCACAACTGGCTAAACAAGGATTTGCATATCGGCCGATTTCGGAATGCCGGATTCATAGATATTGATTATAATGAATACCGGCGCGAGCGCTTGCTTGATGCTGCGGCGATGCGCGCGCTTTATGCCAGCTTTTCGTTTGTGCGAAATTTGAATGAGACTGACCGCGACCGTCTGCTGGACCAAATTTGCGATCTGGTCGATAGCCGCTTCGGCGGGCAGGCACCCAACGTAATTGTTTCACCGCTTTATTTAGCGACCAATCCCTAGCCGCTATATCCACCGCAAGGCAAAAACCAACCGTGGGTATCAATCGGGATCTATCGACAGACTTTTGTCAGGTTACCAACTTAATCCGGCCATCAACTATCCCGCGCGATTACCGTGACGGGTTATTCATGGAGAGGCAAATGCGTTCGTTAATCAGCTGTGCCCTGGTAGCCGCCACCGCTCTGGGCGGCGCTTCCGCTTTGGTCGGCGCGCCTGCTTTGGCCAAAGCGCAGCATCAGCGTCCCACGGCGCATCGCTATGCACCTCATCCTACGGCGTTCACCATTGACCGGGTTGGCTTGCCGGGCGAGGGGCGCGGAGATTATCTGACCGTCGACAGTGAAGGTGGGCGTCTGTTCGTCAGCCATTCTGCCGCCGTACACATTCTTGATCTAGTCACGCTCACGCCACTGGGCGAGGTCACAGGGCTCAAGGCGGCGCATGGCATTGCGCTCGCGGCGGGGCACGGCTTTGTTACCGATGGCGACCAGAACGCCGTGGTCGAATTTGATCCAGCGACCGGGTCATCTCTCAAGACCATATCAGTGGGCAAAAAGCCGGACAGCGTGCTGTTTGACAAGGCATCGGGCACTATCATGGCCTTCGATGGCGATTCAGAAGAGATCAGCGTGATCGATCCCGTAAAAGGCGAAGTAATCAAGACGATCAAGCTGCCCAACGGGCCTGAATATGCGCAGAGCGACGGGCTCGGCAAGGTTTGGGTTAATATGGAAGAGGGCAATGCCATCGGTGAGATTGACACCAAAACGATGACCGTGACCCGGACAATCCCGCTGCCCGGCTGCGATGGTCCCGCCCCGCTCGCGCTCGATCCAATAAACCGCGTACTGTTCAGCGGTTGCGGAAACAAGGTGATGACCGTGACTGACGTCGCCAGCGGCAAAGTGTTGGCCATAGTGCCGGTCGGTGCCGATCCTGACGGCATTACCTTCGATATCGCCCGCAAGCGCATCTACGTCGGTAACCGCGACGGCACCTGGACGATCATCGATCAACTGGCCAAGCGCAGCTATAAGGTCAACCAGACACTGAAGATGGATGAATATGCCAAGACCGTTGCGGTCGATCCCGCCACCCATCGCGTTTTCTCCTCCACCGCAGACCTGAGCTGGCCGCCAGCCGTGCCGGGCAAGAAGCACCTGCCGAATGCCATATCTGGCACGTTTCGGCTAATGGTGGTTTCAGAGAAATAAGCAGTTGCAGCGGGTAAATTGCAAGCATCGCCTTGGGCAAGAAATATGGGAAGCGGAACATGGTTGAGAACAACGCAAGTGCGCTGATCGATGAGTCGCACACGCTCGATGGCGAAGTCGGACCGCGCGGCTGGTGGCGGATCATGGATACCAAAGTCGGCATCGTTCCGGTGCCGGTACTGATCGCAATCTTGCTACTGATCGGCTCCTATGTCGCCAAGGGCGAAGTTCCATCTGACCTGACCACTAACATTCTGATACTGGGTGCAGGCGGCTTCATCTGCGCCGAAATCGGCAAACATATTCCTGTGCTGAAAAAGCTGGGTGCCGCAGCAATCTTGGCAACGTTTGTGCCATCATTGCTCGTGTATCTTGGAGTGATTCCGCCCGCGCTCAAGAAGTCGATCACCGACTTTACCGAGCAAAGTAACTTTCTGTATCTTTTCATTGGCGCGATCATTGTCGGTTCAATCCTGGGCATGGATCGCAAGATGCTGATTGGCGGATTTCTCAAGATTTTGGTTCCGATTGCCACAGGTTCAGTGGCTGCCGCCGCAGTCGGGGGTGCCGTCGGAACAGCAATGGGCATGGGTTTCAAGCACACTATGTTCATGATTATTGTGCCGGTGCTCGGCGGCGGCGTGGGCGAAGGCGCGATCCCGCTGTCAATCGGCTATGCCGCGCTTTCAGGCGGAGCGCAGGGTGATCTGTTGGCAGAAATTCTTCCTGCGGTGATGTTCGGCAGCCTCGCCGCGATTGTCATGGCAGGCGGGCTTAACATGCTCGGTAAGCGCCGCCCACATCTTACCGGTGAGGGCCAGCTCCAGCCGGGCGAGCACGATGTTCAGCTTACGGGCGATGCCGCCCCGCGCCTGATGCCCGATCTTCACACCATCGGCGGCGCGCTGATGCTGGCGATGACGCTCTATACGGCGGGCGCGCTGGTGCAGAGCCTGACCAAATTTCCCGGGCCTGTGACGATGTTGTTCCTCGCCGTCGTGCTCAAATTGGGCAAGCTGGTGTCACCGCGGCTGGAACAGGGGGCTTACCGGAATTATCAGTTTTTTGCCCAGATCGTCACCTATCCGCTGCTGTTCGCCATCGGAGTTGCCAAGACGCCATGGGAAAAGCTGATGAGCGCTTTTACGTTTGCCGAGGTGGTGACGATTCTCGCAACCGTGGGAACGCTGGTTGCCACCGGCTTTTTCACCGGGCGGTTGGTCAACATCTATCCGATTGAATCGGCAATCATCAGCGCCTGCCGGGCGAGCCAAGGCGGCACCGGCGATGTCGCGATCCTTAGCGCGTCGGAACGCATGGTATTGATGCCGTTCGCGCAGGTCGCCACCCGGATCGGCGGGGCCTTGACGGTGACAATTGCGCTCGCATTCTTTGCCAAGTATGGAATGTAGACCCCTGAGCTCCTTTCCTGAAATTTATGGCTCGAGGCCTTCAGAAATGACAATCTTTCCCATGGCGAAATCTCGGTGAGGCGCACTGCGCTTAGTCTGATTTTGGCTGCCAGCCTAAGCGGCTGCGCGCATTATGCGGCTGCACCATTGCACCCTGCGGAAGTGGCGCTGGCACCGGCTGATATGGCGGCGCTCAATGCCGATGCTGAGAAGATCGACCGGCCGTTCCTCAAGCCGCAGTCGATTGACTTGGGCCAGCCGCTGACCCCCAATGCCCTGGCGGTTATTGCGGTGATCGAAAACCCTGACCTGAAGGCGCTGCGCACCGCTGCCGGGGTGAGCGATGCCCAGGCTTTTGCCGCGCGGTTGCTGCCCGACCCGACGGTAGCGCTGAGCGCAGACAAAGTCATTTCGGGGCCAGACGATACGCTTGGACTAGGTGCACAGTTCGGCTTTGACCTCACCCAGTTGCGCACCGCGCGGGTAAGGCGCGAGAGCGCGGCGGCGGGGAGGCAGAAAGTCCGCCTCGATCTGGCATGGGCCGAATGGCAAACCTCGGGCGCGGCGCGGCTGCAGGGCGTGCGCATTCTGGCGCTGACTGCGCAGCTGCGGCTGGCGCAGGATAGCGCAGCTTCGGCGCAGCGCGAATATGACATTTCGCACCGGGCGGCGTTGCGCGGTGATCTTGCCGAGGCTGAGCTCGATGCCAGGCGGCAGGCACTGCTCGATAGCTCGGCCAAGCTGCGCACGGTGGAGAAAGATCTCGAAACCGCGCGGCTTGAGCTCAATCGCCTGCTGGGTTTAGCGCCAGGAATTACAATCGTGCTCGCCGCTCCTGAGCCTCCCGCGCAGCCCCCCGCAGCTTCGGTTCTGGTCGATCAGGCGTTGGTCAGGCGTCTCGATTTGCAAGGCCTTCGCGCAGGTTACGCCGCCGCTGAGGCCGATGTTCACAAGGCGGTACTCGAACAGTTTCCGAACCTGTCGCTGACCATCGCAGCGGCGCGCGATACCGCGAGCAATTACACGGTCGGGCCGGGAATTGGCTTCTCGCTACCGCTATGGAACCGCAATCGCGGCGCTATCTCGATTGCGCAGGCGACGCGGGCGAACTTGCAGGCCGAATATGACGCGCGGCTGTTTATGACGCGAGCAGAGATCAGTGCCGCCGTCGCTGGCCTCGCGACTGTCGCCCGCCAGCGCGCCGAACTGCTGGCGCAGATGCCAGCCTCCGAAGCCTTCGCCGCGAAGAGCGAGCGCGCAGGCCAGCGCGGGGACCTCTCGCGCGTGGTTGCCGCCACCGCAAGGCAGGCAGTACGCGATAGGCAACTGGCACTGCTGCAACTTGATCAGCAAGCCGCCGAACAGACGATCGCGCTCGAACTGCTGTCGGGCGGCCCCAGTGAAGGATGGACGAAGTGAAGATAGTGTTTGCACTTGCGCCAGTAGTGCTGCTCGCCGCCTGTTCGGCGGCTGCCCCCGACGATAAGGAGAAGACAGCCGAGCCGGTAGCCGCAGTGCGCACCGCGTTGGCAGTGGCTGGCTCGGGCAGTCAGGACCTCGTGCTTTATGGCATTGCTGAAGCCGGACCCGGCGGCGAATCGGCAATGGCAACGCAGGCTGAGGCCACTGTAGTTTCGATCCGCGCGCCCAATGGCACTGCGGTTGGTCGCGGGCAGGTGGTGGCTGTACTCGCGCCCAGTGCCGCGACCTCGCTCGATATGTCGAAGGCGAGCAGCGATTCAGTGATGACCAATGCGGCGCTCGCCCGCGCGCTGCGTCTGCGCGCGGATGGCTTGGTAAGCAATGCCGAGGTTGAGACTGCGCGCGCTGCCGCCAGTTCCGCCAATGCCACCCGCGCCGCCATGGCACGGCGCGGCGGCACGCTAGTGCTGCGCGCGGGTGCGGCAGGAACGGTGCAAAACATGGTTGCCAAACTGGGAGATGTAATCCCGGCGGGAACCACGGTTGCGACTATCGGTGGCGGCAATGTTGATCTGCGCGCCAAGTTCGGGGTTGATCCTTCCGCCGTGTCGCGCATCCATCCCGGCATGCCGGTGAAGCTTTCCGCAGTGAACAGCGATTCTGTGCTCGACAGCTTCGTTATGGGCGTCGCGCCGCAGGGCGATGCAACCACGCGGCTGGCGGCGGTCTATGTCCGGGTGCCTTCGGGTAGCGGCTTTGGGGTGGGACAAGCGCTCCACGCCTCGCTGCCGGTCGGCGGCGCGCTCAGCGGGGCAAGCATTCCTTATGCGGCGCTGCTCGATGATGGCGGCCACAGCTACGTCTTTGTGGTCAAGGGCAACAAGGCGGTGAAGCGCGATGTTACCCCCGGCAGCTCGGCGGGCGACCGGGTACTGATTATCAAGGGCTTGGCCCCCGGCGAGCGGGTGGTGACTGAAGGCGGTACCGCGCTTGAAGACGGGATGAGTCTGCGTGAACAGGGCAGCGGGTCAGCGTCCAAGTGAGCGATCAGCCCAACCCTATCGAGAGGCCCAACCTTATCCAAAAACACAGCCGCTCAATCTGGCTGAGTCTGTTCCTCGTCACGCTCGCCGGGCTGGTCGGGGCCTTACGCCTGCCGGTGACGCTGTTCCCGCATATCAATTATCCGCGCGTCGTCGTGTCAATCGATGCAGGTGAGCGCGATGCCGGGCAGATGGCGGCAGACATTACCCGCCCCGCAGAAATCGCCATGCGGCAGATCCCCGGCGTCACCCATATCCGCTCGACGACAAGTCGCGGATCGGCGGAAGTCGCGCTGAGCTTCAACTGGGGCGATAATATGGCGGCTGCGGTGCAGTCGAGCCAGGGGGCGATGGCAACGATCCTTCCCGATCTGCCGACGGGAACGCGGTTTACCGTGCGCCAGTCGGATCCGACGATCTTCCCGGTGCTCGGCCTCTCGCTGATTTCTGAGAAGCGCAGCGGAACCGATCTGGCGCAGCTTGCCCGGCTGCGGCTGATACCGTTGCTCTCAACCGTACCGGGCGTCGCTGGCGTCGACGTGCTGGGCGGTTCTGCGCCCGAGATCGAGGTTGAGGTTGATCCGGCGCGACTGCAGGCCGCCGG
>JAYVNC010000050.1:0-6890 GCA_043758655.1 Novosphingobium sp. | reverse complement strand
GTATCCAGCCAGCGACTTGCCTGGGCGAGCGAGTTGATTACCGGGCGCAATCCTGCTGCTTTGATGTACGCGGCATCGCCGGTAGAAAGGGGGCCGTGCAGCACCGAGATCGTGCCGGGATCGGTGATCCCGGCAAGCGCGGCGGCTTCTGACGAATAGGCGACGAAGAAATCGCGGCATCCGGCTTTGACCAGTGTCTGCGTGACTCGCCGCGCGCCCAAGCCATAACCGTCGGCCTTCACGGCCGCTCCTGCCCGCGCGCTTCCGGACAGCCTGTTCATCGTCCGCCAGTTGCTGCTCAGCGCCTCGGTATCAAGGACCAGTCGGAGCGGCGGCGCGGGCGGTTCAGGCAGCATCGTCGGAGTAAGCGCGCGGCAGCCCGCCCTTTAATCCCCACAGAGCAACAACGAGCGCCACAGCAATCACCCCCCAAGTGTACCACAGCCCCGAATAGGGATTGCCAGTTTTCGCGGCGATTCCGGTGGCTATGAAGGGCAGAAAACCGCCAAAGTATCCGGTGCCAAAGTGATAGGGGATCGACATCGAGGAGTAGCGTATCCGCGCCGGGAACATCTCACACAGCAGCGCTGCCATGCCGCCATATGTCGCGCCGCAGAACACCACCAGCGTGAAAATGCCCAGCACGATTATCGCTGCATTGCCGAGGCTCGGTTTGACCTTCGCCAAATCGTAGCCTTCTGCTGCCAGCATTTGCGCCATCGCCTTGCTGCGTGCCACCTTATCGCTCCACGGATAGGCATCGAGCGAAATGGGCTTGCCGCCTGCGCTGAGCGAAACAACGGGAGCACCGATGTTGGTATTGGTAACGCCGAGGTTTGTTAGATCTGACAGCAACTTGCCGCAATTGGCCGTCTGATCGCTGGCGAACAGCGCGTATGAGCAATCAGGCCCGGCAACAACCACCGGCGCTCGCTGAGATGCCTCGGTCAATCCCGGATTGGCAGCATTTCCGATCATATGAAAAAGCGGAAAAATCAGCAGCAAACAAAGAACATAGCCAGCGACCATCGGTGCCCTGCGCCCAATCCGATCTGATAGCTTGCCGAACTTTTGGAAAGTGGCCATCGCCAGAAACGCGCCAATTCCGGTCATTGCTTCGGCCCAGGTATCATCGACTCGCATCGGACCTTTGAGGAAGGTGAGCATATAGAACATGGCGCAGTAGAAAATCACCGTCATGCCCGCTGCGCAGCCCATCATGGCGACAAACAAGCGCTTAATGTTACCGGGATAGGTCAAGCTTTCAACGAAGGGGTTACCCGCCAGATCACCCTCTTCCTTCATCGCGCGGAACACCGGACTTTCCGAGAGTTTCAGCCGCATCCACAGCGAAATTGCCAACAGAAACACCGAAAGCAGGAATGGAATTCGCCAGCCCCAGGCCGCCCACACCTCTGCGGGCATCAGCATTTTGCAGATCAGCACCACCGCGACGCTTAGGGCGAAGCCTGCAACCGCTGCGGTTTGAATGAAGCCGGTATAGGCTCCCCGTTTCTCGGGCGGGGAATGTTCCCAGACATAGATAGCCGCGCCGCCATATTCGCCGCCAAGCGCGAGCCCTTGCAGAATACGTAAAAACAGAATGATGAGCGGGGCCGCGAGGCCAATCGCGGTGGTGGGCGGAACTAGGCCAACTCCAGCGGTGGCGACCCCCATCAGCGTTACTGTGACGAGGAACGTATATTTGCGCCCCAGCTTGTCACCAAAATAGCCGAATAGCATCGCGCCGAGTGGGCGGAAGCCGAACCCGACGGCGAAAGTTGCCCAGACCAACAGCGTTTGCATCGTCGAGTTGCCGGCTGGAAAGAAGGTTTTGCCGATGATCGCGGCGAGCGTGCCGTAGATGTAAAAATCATACCATTCAAAAATTGTGCCCGCTGTGCTGGCACCAATAACCAAGCGCATTTCTGCGGCACTGGGCTGCGATGCCGGTTGGCGCGCCGGTTCGGTCATCAAGAATCTTCCCCCAAAAGCAGATTTGCCGCTGCTCTAGCTTGGCGCGAAGACTTAGGGAAGCGCATCAAGCGCGGCGCGCCACGGGAGCATCATTGCGCCGTGCCGCGATGGGAATTGGCGGGCTTCGGCGAGCACAGACAAGCCCGGCCATTCGGGCATCGCCCCTTCGCCGGAGAGCCAGCGCTCAATCGCGGTCGACATGGCTGCAATCTCGCCGCGAGATTTGCCGAGGGCCGAACGCGCAAATACCGTCGCACTCGCCTGTCCCACGGCACAGGCCTGGGCGGCGATTCCGAGTTCGGATATTGCCAAGACGCCATCGGTTTTTATCGACATCGCGAGCGTGCTGCCGCAGCTTTGCGATCGCGCTCGGCCTTGCTGTGGCAGTTCCGGATCATGCGGCCAAGATGCTAGTCCAGTCGCCAATGCGAGAACTTCAGACGTATAGAGCTTGGCCGTAGACGCGCTCACTTGGTGTTTTTCAGGCGTTCCCGCTCAGTCTGCGCGGCAGCCGAACGGCGATCACCGATCATCTTGACCAGCGATTGGCTCGCCGCGTCAATAAACGGATAGCTGCGCGCTTGGGTGATCCAAGTCGGCCTGCCGCCCACTCCCCATACCGAATCGTAACCCAGCACCAGAACCGAGAATGCCAGCACCATCAGCAGCAGGCCTTTTACCGTACCGAAGCCAAAGCCGATCAAGCGGTCAATCGGGCCGATGACTGAGGCCCGGCTCAATTCGCCCATGCGTTTCGCCACGATCTTGATTACGACGTAGGGTACCAGCAGCAAGAGTGCGAAGGCGAGAACCGAGGCTGAGCCAAGCCGGTCGCCGGTAAAGGGTATCAACATCGCGGTGAGCGGGCTGTGTGCCGTATGAATCGCCGCGAGTGCGAACGCCCAGGCTGCAAGCGCCAGCACTTCCTGCACAAACCCGCGCATGAAGCCGGTAGCAGCCGCGGCACCCACCACGATCAGCACAACGATATCGAACCCTGTCATTAGCTAAAGGTTCTACTCTGGCGTAAATATTCGGTCAACGAGACTGCTTAACTGCGACGCACCGTGCTGCCTTATGCCCGGAACGTTTGGGCTGCTATCGGGGCGAAGCACGGCTTCGGTGAATCCCAGCTTGGCAGATTCCCGCAGCCGCAGCCCCGCGTGAGACACTGGCCGAACTTCGCCCGCGAGCGAAAGTTCGCCAAACCACACCGCACCGCTCGGCAAGGGCTTGTCGGCCAAGGCAGACATCAGCGCTGCCGCCACCGCGAGGTCTGCTGCGGGATCGGCCAGTCGGTACCCGCCCGCAACGTTGAGATAGACTTCAGCGCTGGAGAAATTGAGCCCGCAGCGTGCCTCAAGCACGGCCAGCAGCATCGCCAGCCGCCCGCTGTCCCAGCCGACCACCGCACGGCGCGGGGTTGCGCCGCTTTGCAGACGCACGATCAACGCCTGAATTTCAACCAGCACGGGGCGCGTGCCCTCCATCGCCGGGAATACTGCACTACCCGGTACAGGATCGGCGCGACCGCTGAGGAACAGCGCCGAAGGATTGCTCACCTCCTCAAGCCCGCTTCCCGCCATGGCGAAAACGCCGATCTCATCGACCGGGCCAAAGCGGTTCTTGAGGCTGCGCAGGATGCGGTACTGGTGGCTGCGCTCGCCCTCAAAGCTCATCACTACGTCAACCATGTGCTCAAGGACGCGCGGCCCGGCGATTGAACCGTCTTTGGTGACGTGCCCGACGAGCACCAGCGCGGTGCCGTTTTCCTTGGCATAGCGGATCAGTTCAAACGCCGATGCCCGCACTTGGCTAACCGTGCCGGGCGCGCCTTCGATCAGATCAGAGTGCATTGTCTGGATCGAATCGATCACCAGCAAAGCGGGCGGTGCCATTTGCCCCAGCGTCGTCAGAATATCGCGCACTGATGTTGATGCTGCGAGCCGTACCGGTGCAACTGCAAGCCCCAACCGCTCAGCCCGCAAACGCACCTGCGCGGTGGCTTCTTCGCCGCTGACATAAACCACATCATTGCCGAGCGTGGCCAGCCGCGCTGCCGCTTGCAGCAACAGCGTCGATTTTCCGATACCGGGATCGCCGCCCATCAAAACCGCAGACCCTGCAACCAGTCCACCGCCTAGCGCCCGGTCAAATTCGGGCATCCCGGTGGAATTACGCTGCGGCACGTCATTTTTGGCATCGAGCGGTTCGAACGAAAGCGCCCTCCCCCCCGCCGAAAGATCATGCTTCACCGAAAACGCGGTTTGCGGAACTTCCTCGCTCAGCGTGTTCCATTCGGCGCAATCGGCGCATTGGCCTTGCCATCGCTGAGTCACAGACCCGCAGGCGGAACAGACATAGCGGCGTTTGGGCTTGGCCATATTCGGCGCTTAAACGGAACGTAAAGAGAACGCAATTGCCAATGTATTAATTCCCCGCCACACTGGCCCGCATGCGCCAAAAAGAACTCCGCATTGCGCTTGTCTGTTATGGCGGCATCAGCCTTGCGGTCTATATGCACGGCGTCACCAAAGAGCTGTGGAAGCTGGGTCGGGCAAGCCGCAATTTTCATGCGGATTCGCAGGCTAGCCCGGGCAGCCAACTGGTTTATCGGCGATTGCTGGCGCATATCGAAGATCATTTCGGCCTGCGTTTGCGGGTGCTGACCGATATTATTGCCGGGGCCAGCGCGGGCGGGATTAATGGGGTGTTTCTGGCGCAGGCCATCCATTCGGGTCAGTCGCTTGAACCGCTGACCAAGCTGTGGCTCGAACGCGCGGATGTTGACGTTTTGCTTGATCCCGATGCCCGGATTTGGACACGGTTCGCCAAGTTCTGGGCAGTGCCTATTGTCGGTTGGCTGCTCAATCGTCCGGGGAACGTCATTGCGCAAAGCGTCGCGCCCGGCACCCGCAAAGAGGTGCGCGGCAAGCTATCGCGGCTCGTCCGATCACGCTGGTTCGAAGCCCCGTTCGGCGGGCTTGGCTTTTCGCGGCTGCTGATTGAGGCAGCCGATGCGATGAAGGCGAGCGATGCGGGCCTGCCGCTGCTCCCCCAAGGTCACCCGCTCGACCTGTTCGTTACCGCGACCGATTTTAAAGGCCATGCAGAGGTGGTGCGGCTGCATTCGCCCGCGCTGGTTGAGGAAAGCGAGCACCGCGTATCAATCGGTTTTCGTTCCGATGCGCCGGGACTATCGGGGATTGGGCTGGCCAATGTTTACGAGCTGGTCTTTGCCGCGCGCGCCACGGCCAGCTTTCCGGGAGCTTTCCCCGCCCTACGCGTATCAGAAATTGACCGTCTGGTGGCAGAACGCAATGACGAATGGCGAGGACGCGACGCCTTTATCGCTCGTGTTTTCCCCGAACATTCGCGGCGCGGAGAGGCCGATGACATATCGCTGATCGATGGCTCAGTGCTGGTCAACGCGCCGTTCGCCGATGCCATGTCGGTGCTGCGCGATCGCCCCGCCCAGCGCGAGGTTGATCGGCGCTTTGTCTATATTGACCCCAAGCCCGACACCGTTGGCGGGATGGAGCGCAGCGATACCAAACAGCCGGGTTGGTTCTCGGTCATTTTTGGCTCGCTATCGTCAATTCCGCGCGAGCAGCCGGTGCGCGACAATCTTGACGCCCTCGCGCACCAATCGCGCGATATGGAATCGCTGCGGCGCATCGTCGCATCGCTGAGGCCCGACATTGAATCGGCAGTGGAAAAGCTGTTCGGGCACACGCTGTTCCTTGATCGTCCGACGGTGCGGCGCCTGACCGCATGGCGCGATAAAGCCCAGACCGCCGCAGCCAAGCGCGCCGGTTATGCCTTCGATGGCTATGCCCAGATAAAGCTCGCCGGGATTATCAACGATCTCGCCAGGATTATTCACGATGGCGCGCGCGGGATGGATGGGCCAGATCTCGACATGATTGAGCGCATACTTGGGGGCTACGTTCGCCTCAATGGGCTTGACGTGCTGAGCGCGCCCCGCGGCGGGGCATCGGCTGAGGCGATAGCGTTTTTTCGCAGTCATGATCTCCAACACCGCATCCGCCGCCTGCGTCTGATCGCCAACCGGCTGACGCAGGATTGGGACGGTGATCCTGCCGTGAGCGCCGAAGACCGCGAGGACGCACGCGATGCGGTTTATCGCGTTCTGGCTATCTATTTTGCTTGCGAAACGCGCGGTTGCTTGGGGTCGGAATTTGCCCAACTAGCCGCCAGCGTCGGTTCGACACCCGGCACAGTGCTCGATCACATCGCCGCTTGCCGCGACCTTAAGGGCGCTGATTTTGAGGCGGATCAGATCCTCGCCGAGGCTCTCGCCAGAATGCCCAAACCCCTGCGGCGCAAGGTGCTGCTCGCCTACCTCGGCTTCCCATTTTACGACACTGTCACCCTGCCGCTGCTGCGCAATGAGGGGCTGGGCGAATTCGATCCGGTCAAAGTCGATCGCATTTCGCCAGAAGACTGCCATTCAATTCGCAAAGGCGGCGCGGCGGCCTGCTTAAAGGGCGTGGAATTCTACAGCTTCGGCGCGTTCTTCAGCCGCAGCTACCGCGAGAACGACTACCTCTGGGGCCGCCTCCACGGGGCCGAGCGAATGATCGATATGATCGCTTCGTCGCTGCCCGATGGCCAGATTATCGAAGGCAAAATGCTCGCTCAGTTCAAGCGTGAGGCGTTTCTGGCGATATTGGACGAGGAGGAGGAGAGGTTGATAGCCGATCCGGGGCTGGTGCCGGGCATTCGCGCAGAGGTTGAGGCCGGGGCCTAGATCGTGATGACATCGGGCTGATCCAACTTGCCCCTCCCCCTGGAGGGGGAGGCTGGGTGGGGGTGTACCGCGCCAACGTTGACGCTCGGCCTAACGGCCTCGCTCCCCCACCCCTAACCCCGCCCCGACGAGGAGGGGG
>JAYVNC010000049.1:0-2160 GCA_043758655.1 Novosphingobium sp. | reverse complement strand
GATCGAGCGCGGCACCAAATCGATCGACACCATGCTCTATTTCATGCTGTTTAACATAGCGCCGACGGTGCTGCAGCTGATCGTCGTCGCGTTGATCTTTCAGCTGAACTTTGGCTGGGGCATGGTCGGTGCAACCGCTCTCGCAGTGGGTGCCTATATCTGGGTGACGCGGACGATCACCGAGTGGCGCACGCACCTGCGTGAAAAGATGAACCGGCTCGATGGTCAGGCGCTGGGCCGCGCGGTTGATTCGCTGCTCAATTATGAGACGGTCAAATACTTCGGCGCTGAAGCCCGCGAGCAGGCGCGTTACGCGCAGGCCACCGGTGCCTATGCCGAAGCCGCAGTGACGAGCGAAAACAGCCTCGCGCTGCTCAACATCGCGCAGTCCATCATCATCAACCTGCTGATGGCAGGGGCGCTAGCATGGACGGTATGGGGTTGGGCGCAGGGCCAATACAGTGCCGGGCAGCTAGTTTTCGTCCAAACCTACCTCGCGCAATTGTTCCGCCCGCTCGATATGCTCGGGATGGTTTACCGGACGATCCGGCAGGGGCTGATCGACATGGCGGCGATGTTCAACCTGATTGATACTGAGGTTGAGGTTCCTGACGCGCCCGGCGCGCCCGCGCTAGTGGTCAAGCGCCCAAGCGTCACCTTTGATAACGTGGTGTTCGGGTACGAGAACGACCGCACCATCCTGCACGGGCTAAGCTTTGAGGTGCGCGCCGGAACGCAAGTTGCGATTGTCGGGCCATCGGGCGCGGGCAAAAGCACCATCGCGCGGCTGGTGTTCCGGTTTTACGATCCGTGGTCGGGCCGCATCCTGATCGACGGGCAGGATATTCGCGGGGTGACGCAGGCGTCATTGCGCAAGGTACTTGGCATCGTGCCGCAGGATTCGGTGCTGTTCAACGAGAGCATCGGCTATAACATCGCCTATGGACGCGACGGCGCTGGGCCAGCCGATGTTGAAGCCGCCGCCAAAGCCGCCGCGCTGTGGCCCCTGATTGAGCGGCTGCCGCAGGTTTTCGATACCGAAGTCGGTGAGCGCGGGCTGAAACTTTCGGGCGGCGAAAAACAGCGGGTGGCGATTGCGCGAACGCTGGTCAAAAACCCGCCGATCCTGCTGCTCGATGAGGCCACATCAGCGCTCGATACCCGCACCGAGCAAGATATTCTCGCCACGCTGCACAATGTCGCCAGCGGCCGCACCAGCCTTTCGATCGCGCACCGGCTTTCAACCATCGCCGATTCCGACAATATCCTTGTGCTCAACGATGGTCGGCTGGCCGAACAAGGCACCCACAACGAACTACTCCGCCGCGATGGGCTTTATGCCGAAATGTGGATGCGTCAGGCGAGCGAGGTGGAGGAGATTAGCGAGGCGGCGGAGTAAAAACTCAAACGGTTTCGCAGCGCCAGCAGATTAGCGCACCGTCTTCATCGTCGATCCGTTCGCCGACGCGCACGAAGGCGTTGTGTTCGAGCACCCGCTGCGAGGCGATGTTCGCGTGGTTAGTCTCCGCGGCAACCGCAAGCACCCTCTCGTCGCCGCGCGCCCACTCGATAATCTCCGCTACAGCGCTGGACGCATAGCCCTTGCCCATGTGTTCGGGCGCGATGCCATAGCCGATGGTCACGATGCCGTCTGCGGGCGGGCTTACCAGCGAACACAGGCCAACTATTGCGCCGCCTGCGCTCACCTGCCAAGCCGAGGGCGCGAAGCCGGGGCGAATGTCCGCTGCCAGTTTTGCCAGCATTTCGATCACTGGCGCCGGGGCAATGGTGCTTTGGTTTGCGATGAGTTCAGCGAACTCTGCATCACCTGCCGGGCTAATCACGCGCTATGCACAACGTCAGCCCCGCCCCACACCACTGCCTGCGCCAGATAACCGCAGTCATGCGGCACGCTCCAGGTGATCGAAGGCGCGCCGTGCAGCCGCCAGCCTTCTTCGAGCGCCTTGGACACGCGTTCGCAAAAGGCGTGGTCGTCGATGCCGGTGATGCAGCGGTAGATCAGGCGGCCGTCTGGCGGGGATATGGTCATGCGGGTGACACTACTAATACCAGCCTGCGGTGAGGCTGACTCACGAAGGGGATTCCCAAAGCGTTGAAAGTCTGAATCTATGTGGTCCTGTCTTGGAGGGCGAGATCATG
>JAYVNC010000048.1:0-6926 GCA_043758655.1 Novosphingobium sp. | reverse complement strand
TCGTTATCGGCACCGAGCTGATGCACAGCGTCGCCGATTACCCGCTACGCACCGCAGCGATGAGCGCGGTGATGGCCATCGCTTGCGTGCTGATGGTCCGTCAGGCTGACGTACCGCGCGCGCGCGGTGGGACAAAAAGCCGGTCACGCCGCTCGGGCAATGCGGCCAAGCAGGATATGATCAAGATTTGATCGTTTTCTACGCAACTAGAAAACCTACGCCAAAGTCACATCCGGCGCATCTTCGCGCTTCATACCAACCACGTTGTATCCAGCATCAACATGGTGAATCTCGCCTGTCACCCCGGACGCAAGGTCTGACAGCATATACAGACCCGCACCGCCCACATCCTCAATCGTGACATTGCGCCCCAGCGGTGCGTTCAATTCGTTCCACTTGAGGATCAGATTGAAATCGCCAATCCCTGATGCGGCGAGCGTGCGGATTGGCCCGGCGGAAATCGCGTTGACCCGGATATTGTCGCGGCCCAAATCGGCGGCGAGATATTTGACGCTGGCCTCAAGCGCAGACTTGGCGACGCCCATCACGTTGTAATGCGGAATAACCTTTTCGGCGCCATAATAGGTTAGCGTCAGGATTGATCCGCCCTGCGGCATCATCGGCGCGGCGCGCTGGGCCACGGCAGTGAGGCTGTAGACCGAGACGTTCATCGTATTAAGGAAATTTTCCAGACTGGTATCCGAATAGCGCCCGCGCAGCTCGTTTTTATCCGATGCGCCGATGGCATGGACGACGAAATCAATCGTCGGCCAGCGCGATGCCATTGCGACAAACGCGCTATCCAGACTGGCCGATTCGCCCGCGTCGCATTCGATCACAAAGTCGCTGCCGAGCTGCTCAGCCAGCGGACGGCAGCGCTTTTCAATCGCCGCGTTGGGATAGGTAAAGGCCAGCTCGGCACCGTGCTCACGCAGTTTTTGCGCGATTCCCCAAGCGAGCGACTTGTCATTCGCCAGCCCCATAATCAGGCCGCGCTTCCCCTCCATCAAACCGCTCATTCGCTCTAAGCTCCACCCTTGTTGGCGTTCATTCTCGCCACATCATCAGCCCTGCCGATGGCATCGCGCTCCTCCGGGCTTTCGGCCAATGCGGCGTTGAGCTCGGCTCCGATTACCAGCCCTAGGCCGACCAGCCAGAAAAAGAAAAGGGCGATCATTATTCCGGCCAGACTTCCATAGGTCAGATCATAATGAAACATTGAGCGCAACACCCACGGCAGCGCGACGGAAACGCCAATCCACCACGCGGTAACGAACAGCGCGCCGGGCCATTTCGGGCAGGCAGGCCCGCGATAGGCCTTGGGCGTGAGCGAGAGGAACAGCGCCCATAGCGACAGATAAAGCATCATCGCGGGAATCACCCGGCCCAGCGCGGCGGTTTCCAACAGGGTGCCGGCGCGCGGGGACCAAGCGACAATCAGCTGCTCAACCGCGCCCAGCGCGACTTGCGCGATCAGCGAAACCAGCAGCGCCACCACCGCAAGGATAATAATCCCGGTCGACAGCAGTCGGTACCGCCAAAACGCCTGTTCAGCTGCCGTGCCATAGGCGCGGCGCAGCAGATCACGGATGGTTTCGATCAAACTGCCGACCGTCCACAGCCCGACCAGCCCCCCCGCCCACAGCAGCCAGCCCTGCCGTGCCTGGATCACATCGTGCGCCACCGGCTGCAAGGCGCGGGCGACAACCGGCGGAACCGCGATCAAAAACGCGCGCAGCGATGCCTCGCGGTCCTGCGGTTCGCCGATTGCCGAAAATGCAGCCGCGCCCAGAATGAAGAACGGAAACAGCGCAACGATGGTGGTGTAGGCGAGGTTTCCGGCATGGATGAAGCCATCGTTCCACGCGCCGGTCCACACCCGGGTGAACACCCGGTGGACGCGTGAGCCCTTGGCGAATCTTGCGGCTAAACCGCGTGAACCAAACCTGCGGGCAGAGATGCGGCGGGCTTCAGGCGAAAGATCGGGGACTACCAGCGGGGCTGCAACAGCAAGCTCGATGGCGGGTTCATCGCCCGGTTCAATCGGCAACTCAGCCACGCTCAGACTCCGAGTTTCGCGCGCGGGTTGCGGGTATCGCGCCAGCCTTCGAGCCGGGCTTTAAGGTCATCATCGCTTTCGGGCAGATCAATCGCCAGCGTGATAAGCTGATCGCCGCGGTTGCCGTCTTTGCGCGAGAACCCCTTGTCTTTGAGCCGCAGCGTCTTTCCCGAACTTGATCCCGGGGCAATGCTCAGCATCACCGCGCCATCCGCCGTCGGCACCTTGATCCGCGCGCCGCCTACCGCCTCATCGAGCGTGATCGGCAGGTCAATCCGCAGATTGTCGCCATCGCGGCGGAAAAACTTGTGCGCCTCCACCGCGATGGTGACAATGGCATCGCCGTTGCCGCCCGGCCCGGCCTCGCCCTTGCCCGAAAGCCGCATCTGGGTGCCATCCTCGACCCCGGCGGGCAGTTTGAGGTCAATGGTTTTGCCATCAGATAAGGTGATTCGCTGCGCCGCGCGGGTGGCCGCATCGATCAGGCTGACTTTGAGCCGGTAGCTGACGTTGTTGCCTTTGGGCGCAGGGCGGCGTGCGCCCCCGCCCATCCCACTTGCGCGCCCACCTCCGCCGAAGATGCCTTCGAAAATATCGGAAATGTCGATGCCTTCGTTGCCGCCGCCCCCAAAACCGCCGCCGCCAAAGGGATTGCCGCCGCCCCCGCCTCCGCCAAAGCCCCCGCCAAACGGACTGGTCGGATTACCTTCGCCGTCGATCTCGCCGCGATCAAACGATGCGCGCTTGTCCTTGTCGGTCAGCAGATCATAGGCGCGCGTCACCTCGCTAAAGCGCTCGGTCGCCTTGGGATTGTCCTTGTTGCGATCCGGGTGAAGCTCTTTGGCGAGCTTGCGATAGGCGGACTTGATGTCCTTCTCGCTCGCAGAACGCGCCACGCCAAGTATTGAATAAGGGTCTGCCATCGCTGCCAAACTAGGGGGCCGAGGGCTTTAGGGCAAGGTACGGTGGCAAAGCGCGACGAATCTCTCTAGGAGTGGCCCATGTCAGATGAGCTTGATACAATCCTGGGCGATGATCCGCTCGTGCTGTTCGATGCGTGGTTTGCCGAGGCCCGGGTAAGCGAGCTCAACGATCCCGAAGCCGTCGCGCTCGCCACCGCCACACCGCAGGCCGCGCCATCGGCGCGCATGGTACTGCTCAAGGGTCACGGGCCGGATGGCTTCGTGTTCTATACCAATGCGCAGAGCCGCAAGGGCGATGAACTTCTCGCCAACCGCCAAGCTGCGATGTTGTTTCACTGGAAATCTCTGCGCCGTCAGGTGCGGATCGAGGGGCGCATTGAGCAGGTGAGCGATGCCATGGCCGACGCCTATTTTTCCAGCCGCGCGCGCGATTCGCAAATCGGCGCGGCGGCGTCGGACCAGTCACGAGTTTTGCCAAGGCGCGGGGTTTTTCTTGACCGGATCGCCGAAGTCGCGGCTGAGAATGAGGGCCATGCGATCCCCCGCCCGCCGCACTGGACGGGCTTTCGGCTGGTGCCTCATGCCTTTGAATTCTGGCAGGACCGCGCCTTCCGTCTGCACGAACGGCGGCGTTTCGAATTTGATCCTGCCGCGCCATGCGGCTGGGCCAGCGAACTGCTGTTCCCATGAAAACCCGCCCCGCCAATACCGCCACCGCCGCGCTTAATCGCAGCGCTGCCTTTGCCTCAATAACGGTCGCGCTGCTGCTCGCAGGGATGAAACTATGGGCGGTGCTGCACACCGGATCGGCGGCAATGCTCGGCAGTCTGGCCGATACCGTGCTCGATCTGATCGCCAGCCTCGCCACGCTCGCCGGGGTTTGGGTCGCGGCCCAGCCGGAGGACCGCAATCACCGTTTTGGCCACGATAAAGCCGAGGCGCTCGCGTCGATGTTTCAGGTGACGCTGATTTCGATCTCCGCGCTCATGCTCGCGATTCATTCGGTCCAGCAGTTCCTTTCAGGGGTCAAAACCGCAGCGGCGGGGGACGGCATTCTGATTTCGGCGATTGCACTGGCGGCAACCTTCGCGCTGCTAGGGTGGCAGCGACACGTTATCGCCAAGACCAAGAGTCTGGCGATCAGCACCGATCATGTGCACTACAAGTCAGACCTCGCGCTCAATGTTGCGGTGATCGCTGCGCTGGCGCTTGAGCAGTATGCCGGGATTGCCGGAGCCGATGCAATGTTTGGCCTCGCCATCGCAGCATGGCTCGGATGGAGCGCGTGGAAGGCCTCGCAAGAAGCGATCACCCAGTTGATGGATCAGGAATGGCCCGATGAAAAACGCCAGCGCTTCATCAAGGTATTGGCGCGCCACCCCGAATTGCGCGGCGTCCACGATCTGCGCACGCGCACATCAGGCACCCGTGATTTCGTCCAGTTCCATGTCTGGGTCGATCCCGAAATGACCATCCGCGAGGCGCACCGGGTGATGGATGACATCGAACTGAAACTGCACGCTGAGTTTCCGGCGCTGGAAATTCTGATTCATCCTGATCCCGAAGGGCATGTCGATACAGGGCTTGGCGCGAAGGATTTGTTTCCGGGCTAAGCTCCCGCGAAATCACCCCTTCGGAAACAGCCCGACAATCTCGCTCAAATGATCGCGCACCGCTTGCGCCTGATCGGTGTTGCTTTTCCCCAGCCGCACCACGGTGAGCTTTTGATCGGGGGACACCAGCACATATTGACCGAGATGCCCGACACAGGCGAACATCGAGGCCGGGGCCTTTCCGGGCATCAGCACCACCTCGCCAGCGGCTTGCGGGCGGTTGCGCCAAAGCTGTGCGCCATATCCGGGGTTGCGCGGATTGGCGCTGGTCATGAATTCTATCCAACCGCGCGGGAGCAATTGCGCACCTTTGACAGCGCCGCCATTGCGCAGGAACTCGCCGAACCGGGCCCAGTCGCGCGCCGAGCCATGAATAAAGCTTGATCCGATCAGCGTGCCAGCCGCGTCAAATTCGGGGACCATCGATTTCATCCCCAGCGGTTCGAACAGCCGGGTCTTGAGATAATCGGCAACCGCCAGCCGCCGCGCCTCAGGATCTGGCCGGTCGGTAAGCACCCGCGCGGCGATGTCAGACAGGATCACCGTGGTTGCGCTCGAGTATTTCCACACGCGCCCCGGCTCGGATTCAAGCGGCTGTTCCTCGGCCCAAGCGGCCATATTATCGCGCCCATCGAGGAACAGCATCCGCACTTCACCCGATTCGTACACCGGATCGGTGGCCTCGCTGTGCCGCAGGCCGGAACGCATTTGCAGCAATTGGCGCAAGGTAATGCCCCCGCGCGGATCGCCCGATCGCTGCCATGCCGGGAGCGGGGGGCTTTCATCGAGCGCCAGCCGCCCGTCGGAAACCAGCATGCCGATCATCACGCCGGTGATGGTTTTTGACATCGACCAGCCGATCAGCGGAGTGGTTTTTCCGTAGCCTTTGCCATAGCGTTCGGCGACGATGTGCCCGCCAGACAGCACTACCAGCGCGCGGGTTTCTCCGGCATCGGCATCGGTAAACAGCGCATCGACTGCGCGCACCAGCGCGGCGCGCGGGACGCCGGGTTCGCCAACCACCGCAGCCTCTGCCTCATGGCTAAGCGGCGGCAGGGGCGGGGCTTTGCTCTTGCCGCAAGCGCCAAGGGCTGGCAGCAGGGCAAGGCAGAGAATAAAGGAACGGAAGCGCGACACCATGACGCGCCTCATGCACGGGAACCGGGGCCAATGGCAACCGCAACGCAGATCAAGGCCGTTCTCATGCGCCGCCGCTGGCTGTGGCTATTGCTTGGCTTGGTGATCGGCCTCGCGCTGTGGTTCCGCGCGCCGATCATGGGCTATGCCAATGCTGGCGCAGCGGTGGGCGCGCATGTCACCTGTTCGTGCCGCTATATTGAGGGGCGCACGCTGGAGGATTGCAAAAAGGATTTCGAAAAGGGCATGGGGCTGATTATGGTCAGCGATAACCCGGCGGCAAAAAGCGTCACCACGCGGTTTCCGCTGCTGTCAGCCCAGACCGCGCAGTTCCATGAGGGGCAGGGGTGCGTGGTTGAGAGCTGGAAATAGCCAATCAATCCGCTGCCTCGGTCGAATCGATCCAGCCGCCGCCTAGCACGCGTTCTCCCGCATAGATCACCGCCGCCTGTCCCGGCGCGACGCCGTACTCTGGCCCGGCAAAGCGGATCGTTACTTCGCCGCCGTCGCCGAGCGAGCCTTCGAGCGTTATCGGCACCGGCTTAGCAAGGCTGCGCACTTTGGCAGTCAACGGACCGCCTGGCATCGGGCCAATTCGGTTGGTTTCGATAACCCGCGCGGAGGACACTGCCAGCAGGTGCCGCGGCCCGACCAGCACCGCGCCGCGCGCTGCATCAATGCCCGTGACATAAAGCGGCTCAGCCAACCCGCCGATCTCAAGCCCCCGGCGCTGGCCGACGGTGTAGTGGATCACGCCTTTATGCCGCCCGAGCACCTCGCCGCTGGTGGCGTGGATAATATCGCCTTCGTTTGCCGCATCGGGGCGCAGCGCGCGCACCACGGCGGCATAGTCACCCTGCGGCACGAAGCAGATGTCCTGGCTGTCAGGCTTGGCCGCAACTTTCAGCCTGAACATTTCGGCGAGCTGCCGCACCTCTAGCTTGGGCAGGCCGCCCAAAGGAAAGCGCAGGAAATCGAGTTGCGCCTCGGTAGTGCCATAAAGGAAGTACGACTGATCGCGTGCCGGGTCGATTGCGCGGTGCAGTTCGGCCCCCGCCCGGCCCTTCACCCGCCGCACATAGTGGCCGGTGGCAAGGCAATCGGCCCCCAGTTCTCGCGCCATCGCCAGCAGATCGGTGAACTTTGGCCCCATGTTGCAGCGGATGCACGGCACCGGGGTGCGTCCGGCGAGGT
>JAYVNC010000047.1:0-2199 GCA_043758655.1 Novosphingobium sp. | reverse complement strand
TGATGGTCGCACTGGCCGCGTTGCTGATGATATTGCACAGGCATGAGGCCAGGGTCTGTTGAACTTGCAGATTCTTGTATTTCATCATAAATAGGGCGGAATTCCAACGGATCGTCCGATCGAAAAGTTCCGACTTGTAGCCAACTTCATAGTTGGTGACCTCCTCAGGATCATACGCGGTATTGGCTGAGACAGCCTTGGACGCATTGTTCTGGAATCCGCCGCCCTTGAAGCCACGCGAGATTGTTGCATAGGCCATCATGCTGTTATTGGGCGTCCAGCTCAAAGTTGCCTGTGGCGTCCACGCTGACCACGCCTTGCCATAGGGCGTGGTGAAATTGATGGTCAGCGGGGTCAGCGGCGCAAGGTCGGCCGGATGGTAACGGTCACCGGTTGCAACGATGATGCCCTGTTGGTTACCGCTCTTGCGATCATGGGTATAGCGCAGGCCGGCGTCCAGCTTCAGCGTGTCAGTCAGCTTGTAACCAAGCTGGGCAAATGCCGCGTAATCCTCGTTGTGTCCGCCATCAATCCAATGCGATTCACCGCTAAGCGTTGGCAAGACAAGCGATTCACCCCAGAAACGATTGCGCTGGGTGACGTTGCTCTTCAGGTAGAAGGCTCCGACGATCCAATTTAGCTTGCTGGCATTGTCCGTGGATTGGAGGCGGACTTCCTCGGTGAAATAATTGCCCGTTTCACGGAAATTGACCGGTTCGGCGAAGAGCAGCCTGGAGCCAACGCTGGCCAGTTCAACCGGGGTCAGGTTAAAGCCATTATCGGGCCCAAGGCCGGTCTGATCATAGAGCGTATAGGACTTGTTGTTACGGTAGCCGGTGATGCTCGAAAGCTTGATCGATTGCCCCAGTTTCTGCCCCAGCTTCAGGATAAAGCTGTAATTGTCACGGGTCGCCCGCTGCGGCGATGCTGCAGCGTCACCCAGAAACTTGGGCCAGACAGGATAGCTTTCACGCGGACCAAGAACTCTACCAAGGCGCGCGCTGATCAACGCGCGCGCACCCGACCAGATTGTCGGCCCTGCCGGACTGGTCGGGCTGACCACCCCAACCCGGTTGATGCCATCGTCACTTGTTTGCGAATAATCGGCAATGAACAATGCGTTGAAGCCGGATCCTGCTGGCTCATAGGCCAACTGGACGCGCGCCTGGATCGAGTCCAGATTTTCCAGATCGACATTATGGAGCAGATCCCTCGCGTAACCGGAATGCTTGATCGACTGGAAGGAAATGCGGCCGGAAAAATCTTCAGAAATCGCTCCGTTGATGAAACCGCTGAATTGTCGAAGGCTATAATTACCAATCGAGGCGGTAACCGCGCCAGAATTATTTTGGGTTGGCTTGTTGCTGATAACATTGACGGCACCGCCAGCAACGTTCTTGCCCAGCAACACACCTTGCGGCCCGCGAACCACTTCGATCCGGGCGACATCGTAGAAGGCGGTGTTGAGGATGCCCGAACGGCCAACATAAACGTCATCTACGAAAGTCGAGACGGACTGATCGGCCGTTGGACCGGTCAGGCGGGTGTTCACAACGCCGCGGATATTGATCTCATTGGCTTGCGGTGAGTTTGCCGTGAAAGAGATACCCGTCATGGTTTGGGCAAGGTCGGTGATCGAGGTTACACGATCCTTAGCCAACGTCGCGCCGGTAACTGCGGAAACTGCCAGAGGTGCGTTCTGAACATTTTCGGCGCGCTTTTGAGCAGTCACGACGATTTCTTCGAGGTTTGAATTTTTCGTCGCACTGGTCTGCGCCGCGGCTACCGCCGGGAATACGAACCCCAGACCAAACAAGGCCAGCGTGGATGACGCCTGCAGAAATTTCATCTTCATAATCCCCTCCCAAGGTGAATGTGTTCCGGTCAAGCCGTCGAATCACTTGCATAGTCATACCCTACGGCCCTCTGTGGCCTAAAAGTTCGGTTGTGCAAGTGATTTATCATGTGCGACCGGGATGGCAAGGCTGAAAGGAAGAGCCAGCTCTGTTCGCGCAACCGTGTGGTTCTGAACGGAGCCGAGATAGCCACGCGGCCGCCGCCCGAGCCTGTTTGACCGACCTCTGCACTGGAAGGGGGACCTTCATAGTTTTTCCGGCAGTTTCGGCGTCTTGGGCAAATGCCATGTAAGAGAGCTTCTCATCATGCAGCTTGAGCTTGCGGGCGCCGAACTTGTCCGCC
>JAYVNC010000046.1:0-2216 GCA_043758655.1 Novosphingobium sp. | reverse complement strand
ATATGTCGCGGCGGCGGCAGGGGCGGCGGTTATGGCAACGGCCGAAACGGCCAATGCCAGCATAAGTACCTTATTCATAAATAATCCTTCCATGGAGTCGTCGTGGTAAAAACAATTCCCGAGCGCGCGCTCAGGACAGCAATCCCCTGTTTTTGCGGGACTGGCTGTGGGGTGATGATTGCGCGGCCATTCATGGCACGGCTGCAATCGTAACGCTTAGAATATCGGCATAATTACCGGCCACGAGAATGGGCGTGGATGGCGTAGTCCAAGCAGCAGTCAGGGTTGCGGTCTTGTTAGTTGCGGTTCCTGTTGCGCCCGAATAGAGCCCGGTCGTGTTTCCGGGCGACAGGGCGCAGCTGCTTTGCCCTGTTACTAACAGGCTTGATGCACAGGTAGCTGTGGCGGGGCCGCCAGAGTTAAGCGGAACGCTGATGGTTAGCGAATAACCGAGAGAATTGGTGAATCCGCTGACCGCGCTCACGGAATTAGCAAGCGCTCCGTTACTAGACGTCGCGTTCAGTTTGAAAGGCGTCGTGCAGTCTACCGTTGCCGATGCTGCGGAACTGCCACTAACCGAAAGGTCAGCATTTGTAGGAAAGTCGGTACCTAGTGTGAACAAGCACGATCCTGCGATTGTGCCAGTCGTATTCACAACTAGCGTGTCCGCGTAGGCAGCTACCGGGAAAACAGCAAGCATCACACACCACAAGATGATGCGCGAGATTAACCCCCCCTCGGTTCGAATCTGGCCAAACGTCTACCACACTACTTTGTATTAATAAGTAGTTTAACCTATGGCATAACAGCATAATATCCTAGGAATAATTTGCCCGCACTCAATCAGCACCTAATCCGGTGACTATTTCCGCTAAGGGCTCAGCATTATCTGCTTCTTTTACCACAGCGTTGAATTTCAGGGCAAATGGCACAGGCAGCGTCCGAGACGAAGCAATCCGCATGGACCAATTCAACGATTGAAAATCTACCCGGCTCGCGCTCGGGTGCCGGACACAAGCGTGGCGAACACCTTCACGCCCAATCGGGTTAGTCCAAAAAACCAACGCCGGGGCAGCGTTTGCCATCATTCGCTATGGCTCTGGTGGTGGACAGGGCTGGATTCGAACCAGCGTACGCTCTCGCGGGCAGAGTTACAGTCTGCTGCCATTAACCACTCGGCCACCTGTCCACACCAGATCGCCGGTGACGGGCTAGCCCGCTATTGCTCCACAAGGGAGCGTTCCGGCCGAGACGCGGGCCAATGGCGAAGCAAGGCTTGCCTGTCAATGGGGTGACGGGCATGAGCGGAGCGCAAAATGGACGTGATCGGGTAACGAATGGCTAGGCAGGGTGAAGACAGACCAACACGGGCCCTGCGCGGACGCGCAGGGCGGATGAAGGGCGGGCGCGGCAGCGGCAGGGCTTCAACCGGGCAAGTGCGCCTGTGGGGCCGCCACGCGGTCGAAGCAGCGCTGCTCAACCCCGAACGCAACCACCGCAAACTGTGGGCAACGCGGGAAGCGGTGGCCGAGCTTTCTGGTGAGCTGCCGGAAGATTTCCCCGTTGAATGGGCGCAAGGCGTTGATCTGGCGCGGTTGGTGGCACGCGACGCGCCGCATCAGGGGCTGGTGCTCGAATGTGATCCGCTTGAGGATGTGTTCCTTGAAGAGGTCTTGCTGGGTGATCCCGCACGTCCGCTGATCGTGCTTGATTCGGTAACCGATCCGCACAATGTCGGGGCAATCCTGCGCTCTGCGGCGGCATTCAATGCCTGCGCTATCCTGACTCAGGATCGCCACGCCCCGCCCGAATCAGGGGTTGTCGCCAAGTCTGCATCCGGCGCGCTTGAGCTGGTTCCGTGGGTGCGCGTGGTCAATCTTGCCCGCGCGCTCGAAGATGTGGCCGAGGCGGGATATTGGCGCATCGGGCTGGCTGGTACCGCGCAACCGACCTTGGCTGAGGCGCTTCCCACTGGCCCGGTCGCTCTGGTGCTCGGGGCAGAGGGTGAAGGCATGCGGCAAAACATAGCGCATCACTGCGATGCGCTCGCCCGGCTACCTATCAGCGCGACGATGGAAAGCCTGAACGTTTCCAATGCGGCGGCGATCGCGCTCTATGCTATCGCAACGCGGGGCGCGAACTAGGGGGATTTGCCATAATTAAAAGGATCGGTGCGGCGCTGGCGGTTACGGCGCTGGCTTTGATGCTCGCGGCCT
>JAYVNC010000045.1:0-2231 GCA_043758655.1 Novosphingobium sp. | reverse complement strand
GCGTGTTTCTGGTCCCCGAAGGATCGCTGTTCATGATGGGCGATAACCGCGACAATTCGATGGACAGCCGCTTCCCGGCTGAACCCGGCGGCGGGGTGGGCATCGTCCCGCAGGAAAACCTCGTCGGCAAAGCGCAGGTGATGATGTTTTCAACCGATGGCGGGGCAAGCTGGATCAAGCCGTGGACCTGGTTCACCGCCGCGCGCTGGAGCCGCATCGGAGGCAAGATTTGAGCGTCACCGCGCTCGATCCCGAAACGCGCGGCTGGCTGAGCGAGCTGACTGGCGCGGATTTGGGCGATGAGGCGCTGTGGTTTGAGGCGCTGACTCACGGCAGCACCGGCGAGGCGCGCGACTATCAGCGGCTCGAATTTCTGGGCGACCGCGTTCTGGGTTTGGCGATTGCTGAATGGCTGCATGAGCTGAGCTCTGGCGATGAAGGCCGCCTGTCGCAGCGGCTCAACGCGCTGGTCAGCCGCGAGACAAATGCTGGTGTCGCCCGCGCGATCGGGCTGGCGGCGCACATGCGGCTCGGCAAACAGGCGCACGATGATGGCGGGCGCGATAGCGACAACATTCTGGGCGATGTGATGGAGGCGCTGCTCGGCGCGGGCTTTATTACGCAAGGCTGGGAGGCCACCCGCGCGCTGGTGCGGCGGGCATGGGCGGAGGCGGTTGAGGGCAAGGTTGGCCAGTCCAAACACCCTAAGTCTGCGCTGCAAGAATGGGCGGCGGGCAACAAACGCAAGATGCCCGATTACCGTTTGGTTGAACGGCTTGGGCCAGATCATGCGGCACAGTTTACGGTTTCGGTTTCGGTGGCGGGGGTCGGCGAGGCGCTGGCTACGGCCAACAGCAAGCAGGATGCCGAAAAGCTGGCGGCTGCGGAATTTATGAGGATTTTCGGGTGAATCAAAAGTGCGGCCTAGTAGCAGTCATCGGTGCCCCAAACGCGGGCAAATCCACGCTGGTCAACGCGCTCGTCGGCCAGAAGGTGGCCATCGTTTCAGCCAAAGCGCAGACCACACGCGCGCGGCTGATGGGGATTGCGCTCGCCGATAACGCGCAGATCATCCTTGCTGACACTCCCGGCCTGTTCGAGCCCAAACGGCGCCTTGACCGCGCGATGGTCAGCGCCGCCTGGGAGGGCGCGAGCGAGGCTGATGCGATCCTGCTGGTGGTCGATGGCCGCAAAAAGAAGCTCGACTATCTCGAGACGATCCTCGCCAACCTGAAAGGCCGCAAGGAGCGCCGAATTCTGGTGCTCAACAAGGTTGATGAGACAGCGAAAGAGCCATTGCTGAAAACCGCGCAGGCTCTGGCGGGACAAACTGACGACGAAGAACAGCAATTTGACGAGGTATTCTTCGTCTCCGCATTAACTGGTGATGGCGTCCCCGAGCTCAAGGCGCGGCTAGCGGAATTGATGCCCGAGGGCGCGTGGCACTACCCCGAAGATCAGGTGTCAGACGCCAGCGAGCGCTTGCTGGCCTGCGAAATCACTCGCGAACAGCTTTACCGCCAGCTGCACGATGAACTGCCCTATGACAGCGCGGTCCGTCCCGAAAGCTACACCCTGCGCCGTGATGGCTCGGTCGAAATCCACCAACAAATCGTCATCGCCCGTGATAGCCAGAAGGGCATCGTGCTTGGCAAGGGCGGATCAAAACTCAAATCCATCGGCGAGACTGCGAGGAAGGAACTGGCGGAATTGCTGGGGTGCAAGGTGCATTTGTTCTTGCATGTGAAGGTCGATGAGAAGTGGATTGAGGACAAGGAGATTTACGAGGAGATGGGGCTGGAGTGGGTGAAGTGAGAGCTAATTTTGGCGAATATCACTTCTCGCATTTTACCAATTGCCGATATTCATATAGGCGGGCATCCAAATCCGTCAGCATGTCTTGCAACCCTGATCTCTTTTTGTCTCTAACAAACACGCCATAATCTAAAAGAAACTTAAGACTGGCGTCATCAATCATCTCAATTTTTCGGCGGCGTCTTTCAACGTACAATTCTAACCCAGCCTGATCCCAAGCTGCCGCTAACAATTCAGCAGCTGCAACATCGTGTCCTTCAGATATTAGCCGCGCGGCCCAGTTCCGAGAATAATAAATCGCGGCATATTGAGCGCTCTGGTGGACTTGTAACGGTTTTGTGCCGGTCACTTATCTCATTATGCCATCTTGGCTTCGAATGCGAGTGGGCTGATGCCGCCCAGATATGAGTGGCGCC
>JAYVNC010000044.1:0-7125 GCA_043758655.1 Novosphingobium sp. | reverse complement strand
CCCTCCCCTGAAGAGGAGGGGGGTAAAAAGTGAGCATCCCTTCCACCCGCCTCCACCAGATCGCCAGCCGCTTCGCTGAGCTCGAAGCCAGGCTCGCCTCAGGCACCCTCGAGGGCCACGAGTTTGTCTCCGCTTCCCGCGATTATTCCGAGCTTGAGCCGGTCGCCCACGCCGCCGCCGAAGTCACTTCGATGCGCGGCGAACTCGCCAGCCTCTCCTCGATCAACGAACCCGATCCTGAGATGCGCGCGATGACTGACGAGGAAATTTCCCGCCTCAAGGCCGAACTCCCGCTCGCCGAGCACCGCCTCGCCGTCGCCATGTTGCCGCGCGATTCGGCGGATATGCGCCCCGCCATGCTCGAAATTCGCGGCGGCACCGGGGGGGACGAGGCCGCGCTGTTCGCCGCCGACCTATTCCGCATGTACGAACGCTTCGCCGCCGAGCAGGGCTGGCGGGTCGAGGTGATCTCGGCCAATGCCAATGACATCGGGGGCTTCAAGGAAATCGTTGCCAACGTGGCGGGGCAGGGGGTGTTCGCCCGGCTCAAGTTTGAAAGCGGCGTCCACCGGGTGCAGCGGGTTCCGGTCACCGAATCTGGCGGGCGCATCCATACTTCCGCCGCCACCGTTGCTGTGCTGCCTGAACCTGATGAGGTCGATGTTGCCATCGATCCGGGCGATCTCAAGATCGATATTTACCGCGCATCGGGCGCTGGCGGCCAGCACGTCAACACCACCGATTCCGCAGTCCGCATCACCCATCTGCCGAGCGGCCTTGTGGTGATCTGTCAGGACGAGCGCAGCCAGCACAAGAACAAGGCCAAGGCCATGCAAGTCCTGCGCACCCGGCTGTATGACAAGATGCGCGCCGAGGCGCAGGGGGTTGAAGCCGAGGCGCGCAAGGCGATGGTGGGTTCGGGCGACCGTTCTGAACGCATTCGTACCTATAATTTCCCGCAAGGCCGCGTGACCGATCACCGGATCAACCTGACCCTGCACCGACTGCCAGAGATTCTAGAAGGCATCGGGCTGGGCGAACTGATCGAGGCGTTGACGGCTGAGGACCAAGCCAAGCGGCTTGCAGCGCTGGGTGAGTGAGCTGGTGCTTTTGGCAATTTCAGCGCGCCTGCTTCGACAGGCGCAGCATGAGCGGATATTGTGTGTGGATCATTTCCAAACCCCGCTCAGCCTGAGCATGTCGAAGGCCGCGCGCACCACCACCCCCAACCCCTCCTCTGAAGAGGAGGGGGGAAGATGAGCGTCAGCCCCACCTTCCCATGACCATCGCCCTCGCCATCCGCGAAGCCACCGCGGCGCTTGACGGCAAGAGCGACTCGCCCCGGCTCGATGCTGAATTGCTGATGGCGCATGTGCTGGGTGTATCGCGGTCTGAGCTGCTGCTCCGCCACATGAACACCACACCGCCGCCGCCGGGTTTCGCGCGGCTGGTGGTGCGGCGCATGGGGCATGAGCCGGTGGCCTATATCACCGGCGAGCAGGAGTTCTTCGGCCTGCCATTCCGCGTAACTCCCCAAGTGCTGATCCCGCGCGGCGATAGTGAAGTGCTGGTCGAGGCGGCCCTGAAGGCGCGGCCAGACGCCAAACGCGTGCTCGATTGCGGGACCGGCTCGGGCGCACTGCTGCTGGCGGTTTTGCATGCGCTGCCGCAAGCCCACGGGGTCGGGATTGACCGCTCGGAGGGTGCGCTCGCCGTTGCCAGCGAGAATGCCGAACTTCTGAGCCTCAGCGCCCGCGTGCAGATGCTCATCGCCGATTGGACCCAGCCCGGATGGGAAAACGCGCTTGGCCAATTCGATCTAGTGCTCGCCAACCCGCCCTATGTTGAGGACGCCGCCGACCTATCGCCATCAGTGCGCAACCACGAACCGGCAGAGGCGCTGTTTGCTGGGGCGGATGGCCTTGATGATTACCGCGTGCTGATCCCGCAATTGCCCGTGCTGCTCACCCCCGGCGGCGCGGCGCTGGTGGAGATTGGATGGGCGCAGGCGGCAGCCGTGAGCGCGCTTGCCGCAGCCAGCGGACTGCACGCCACCCTCCACCACGATCTCGCCGGGCGGCCGCGCGTGTTAGAGATTGTGCACAGCGCCAAGATTCCGCTTGGCAACAGCACATCCGCCATATAAGCCGACGTCAGGCCAGCAGGTGGACGCGTTTTTTGTGTCCCGCAGGCCGAAATCCAGCATTTGCGAGCGCATGGTCCATTCGGGTTACGCACAGCGCAAAGGCCGGGACGCCGCAATGATCACAGGTCGGGCGGTGCAGCAATGACGATTCGCATTGCGTCGGGAATGGCCCCTCGGCAGGCGAACCGGTGAAGGACACTCACCCTTGAATAACAATAACACCAACAATCGCGGCGGCAGCAACAACAATAACAACAATAACCGTCGTCGCGGGCGCGGTAATAACAACAACCGTCAGGGCGGCGGCGGCAATGGCCAGCAGCTCAATCGGGTTGATAGCCGGGCGCGCGGCAATGCCCCGCAGATGCTCGAAAAGTATCGCAAGCTGGCGCACGATGCTCACCTTAATGGTGACCGAGTGCTTGAGGAATATAACCTCCAGTTTGCTGACCATTATTTCCGTGTCATCGCCGATCAGCGCGTGCGCCAGGATGAGCAGCGCGGCCCGCGCCCTGAACGCTGGGGCGAAGGCGGCGAGGAAGCTGGTGAGGCAGGCGAATTCGGCAGCGGCGAAAGCGAATATCAGCCCTATGAGCGCGCATCGTACCAGACGCGCGACCGGGAAGATCGGCCTGCGCGTGAGGATCGCCCGGCGCGTGAAGACGTTGCCCCGCGTGAAGATCGTGCACAGAATGTAGAGCGTGCTCCCCGTGAGGACCGTGCCCCCCGTGAGGACCGTGCCCTACGTCAGGAACGGGCTCCGCGTGAAGATCGCGGTCCGCGCGATGATCGCCCCCGCCGTGACAATCGCAATTCTCAAGCTGAGACTGCTGATGCGCAACCCGCCGAAGTGGCCGCCGCTCCGAGCGAACCAGCCGCGACTTACGAGCCAGAGGCTAACCCCTTCGTGCGTCCAGCACCAACGCGCGGCCTGCGCCCACGCCGCGATGACCGCGCCCCTCGGCATGATGATCGTAGTGACGCTGCCGATGATAATGGACCCAGTGGCTTTGACGCTTCGGTACTTCCGCCAGCGATCAGCATTGCGCGCAGCGAAGAACCCGCTGAAGCACCCGCCGAGGCAGAAGCCGCACCGCGCCGCCGTGGCCGCCCGCCCAAAGCCAAAGTTGAGCAGGCAGCAGAGTAAGCGCGCGGGGGGTGGCGCATCGATAGGACTGGGCCTTGCACCGCAAGATCAACCCCGCCACATATCCGGCAATGTTTGACCCGCCTCGTCTGATCCAAGCGGTTGTGCACAAGCCTCTGATCGCTGCCCCCCTTCTCGGCGCGCTAGCAGCGTTGGGCTTTGAACCGCTGCATCTGTGGCCCTTAATGCTGCTGGCAGTCGCGGGTTTAGCCGAGCTGATCGCGCGTGCCCCCAATGCCAAGCGCGCCGTCTTAATCGGCTGGCTATGGGGTGCCGGGCATTTTTGCATCGGCAACAATTGGATCGCCACCGCCTTCACCTATCAGGCGGAGATGCCCGCGTGGCTCGGCTGGCTGGGGGTGCTTCTGGTGGCGCTCTACCTCGCGGTCTATCCGGCGCTGGCAGCGCTGGGCGCGTGGCAATTCCGTGCGCGCTCGGCGGCTTTTGCCCTGGCATTCGGCGGCTTCTGGATTATCAGCGAATGGCTGCGCGGCTGGGTGTTCACTGGCTATGCTTGGAACCCGCTGGGCGTGGCCCTGATAGGGCCGTTTGATGGGCAAGGTTTGGCGATGCTGGCGCGCTGGGTTGGGACTTATGGCCTGTCGGGCATAGCGGCGCTGCTCGCGCTGCTGCTGCGATACGCGGTGATTTCAGCGCCAACAGATCGCCGCCGCGCTGTCGGTGCTGGCGCGCTTTTGATCGTGCTGTTGGTGCCAATGGTGGTCACCGGAACGATTGCCGCGCCCGAAGGTCGCCTTTCGTTCACGCTGGTCCAGCCGAACATCGCGCAAGAAGACATCGAAAATCCCGCCAAGTTCAACGCGCAGTTCGTCAAGACCGCGCAGCTCAGTCTGCCGAGGAAGCCGGGCGAGCGGCGGCTGGTGCTGTGGCCCGAAAGCGGCGTACCTGACTATCTGCGCGATGGCTATCCGCTGTACTTCTACCAAGACACCACCTTCGCCGAAGACCCCAAACGCGCCCGCGAGCGGATTGCCCATGTGGTGGGAAAAAATTCTGCCGTGCTCACCGGATCGGTCGATCTTGATGTCCGGCGCGAACAGGTAATAAGCGCGCAGAACGTTGTTACCGTGCTCGATGATAGTGGGGCAATCCGTGCATCTTATGCCAAAGCGCATCTGGTGCCCTACGGCGAATATCTGCCGATGCGCCCGCTGCTTGAGCCGCTAGGGCTGTCGCGCTTGGTAGCCGGATCGGTTGATTTCCGCCCCGGCCCCGGCGCGCAAACGCTCAATTTGGGGCCGTGGGGCAGGGCGGGGATTCAGGTCTGCTATGAAATCGTATTTTCGGGCGAGGTCGTTGATCGGGCGCACAGACCAGACTATATATTCAACCCCACAAATGATGGCTGGTTCGGCGATTGGGGCCCGCCGCAGCATTTGGCGCAGGCGCGAATGCGGGCGATTGAGGAAGGCCTGCCGGTGCTGCGCGCCACCACCAGCGGCATTTCGGCGGTGATTGATGCCGATGGGATTGTCCGTCAGTCGCTCCCGCGCTTTGTTGCCGGAAGGCTCGACGGCAAGGTTCCACCCGCGCACGTGCCGACGCTGTTCGCGCGGGGCGGCAATATGCTTGCACTTGGGCTTGCAGCAGTTCTTCTTGGGCTGAGCCTGCTTGTCTTGCGCCGCGCGCGGCGCTAGGAAGCGGCATCACATAAAGATTGCTTTATATCAGGACCGGACATGCGCGAATCGTACCTTTTTACTTCTGAATCCGTTTCCGAAGGGCACCCTGACAAGGTTTCCGATCAGATCAGCGATGCGATTGTCGATCTCTTCCTGTCGATTGACAGCGAAGCGCGCATTGCTTGCGAAACGCTCACGACCACGCAGCTTGTCGTGCTCGCCGGGGAAATTCGCGGCAAGGGCGTTTATGAAGATGGCCAGTGGGCTCCCGGTATCCCGGAACGCGTTGAGGCGGCGGTCCGCCAAACCGTGAAAGAAATCGGCTATGAACAGGCCGGGTTTCACTGGGAGCAGTTCGAACTCATTAACCGCCTGCACGGTCAGTCAGCGCACATTGCGCAAGGTGTTGATGCCAGCAGCAACAAGGATGAAGGTGCGGGCGATCAGGGGATCATGTTCGGTTACGCCACCGATGAAACCCCCGATCTGATGCCCGCAACGCTCGATTACAGCCACAAGATTCTCCAGCGCATGGCCGATGATCGTCATTCGGGCGCAGCGCCGTTCCTTGAGCCTGACGCCAAAAGCCAGGTGACGCTGCGCTACGAAGGCAGTTTGCCGGTGGCGGCAACCGCAATCGTCGTCTCAACCCAGCACGCCCCCGGTTATGATGAGGGTGAAAAGGAGGCTGAGCTCCATGCCTATGTGCGGCGCATTATTGCCGAAACACTGCCGCCGGTGCTGCTGCGCGAGACCGAATACCATATCAACCCCACTGGCAGTTTTGAGATTGGCGGCCCCGATGGCGACGCTGGTCTGACCGGGCGCAAGATCATCGTCGATACCTATGGCGGCGCTGCCCCGCACGGTGGCGGCGCGTTCAGCGGCAAGGATCCCACCAAGGTTGATCGTTCGGCCGCCTATATCACGCGTTACCTTGCCAAGAACATTGTCGCAGCGGGCCTCGCCACGCGCTGCACGATTCAGCTGGCCTATGCCATCGGCGTGTCAAAGCCGCTATCGCTCTATGTCGATACCCATGAAACCGGCGTCGTCGGTGATGACAAGATTGAACAGGCGATCATGTCTATCGCCAAGCTGGGCGGGCTGACCCCGCGCGCGATCCGCACGCATCTGAGCCTCAACAAGCCGATCTACCGGCAAACGGCGGCCTATGGCCATTTTGGCCGCAAGCCGGTGGGCGATAGCTTCCCGTGGGAGCGCACCGATCTGGTTGATGATCTGAAAGCAGCACTGGCTTGAAGGTCAACGCGGCCAAACTTCCCGCAAGCGCATGGCAGGCGATGGCGCGGGGCGCGCGGTTTCGCTGTCCGCGCTGCGGTGAGGGGAAGCTGTTCCGCAAGTTCCTCAAGCCGGTAGATCGCTGCGAAGCCTGCGCGCAGGATTGGACCTTCCAGCGTGCCGATGATTTCCCCGCCTACATCGCGGTGCTGCTCACCGGACATCTGCTCGCGCCGGTGATGATCCTGCTGGGGTCGAAGACCAATCTTTCGGTCACCGCGCTCGAGGTGATCCTGATTCCCAGCGCGATTGTGCTGATGCTGGCGATGATCCAACCTGCCAAAGGCGCGGTGATTGCGGTGCAATGGTGGTTCGGTCTGCACGGGTTTGTTCGGGAGCGTCCGAAAGCCAGCGACACTCCCTAAGACTACCTAAGCGAGCCGATTTAAGCATTTGCCCGCATGTGCAGGTCAACTCATCGCGTGAACGCTTGAGCGCAATTTTGAAAAGCATACAGCAATTGGTAACCATGGCGGGGCAAAAGCTGCACTTGTGATTACTGGTATCTTCTCGCGATTCGTTGCACTTGCGGCTTGCGCTGCGGCGATAACCTCGCCTGCTTATGCGGGATCATCAGCAGCCTCGCTTGAAGATGCGTTCGATTCTGCGTTCGCTGCCAAGCAGGTTCAGCAAGCTCCGGTGCGCTCGGCTCCGGTTGTCAGACAAACCTTCACCGCCAACCTCGTGCCGCTCGCACTTGCGGCTCCGTCGCGTCAGGTATTTTCTACACCGCTGGAAATGAGCATCGCCGCACTGGCCGATGGTTCGCAGGGGCGCATCGGTGTTGCTGCCTATGATTTGACTACCGGCCGCAGCGTTGCGATCTTGGGCGATCAAGCATTCCCGATGGCCTCAACCAGCAAGGTGGCCATCGTTGCGACCTTTCT
>JAYVNC010000043.1:0-7131 GCA_043758655.1 Novosphingobium sp. | reverse complement strand
CTACCTTCGCCAATCCGTGCGCCAACCTTGCCGCCAAAAGTCATCCGTCCGCCGCTCCCGCGCGCAAACTTCCGGATGATTCCAGGTCTCGAAGGCGTGATCGGCGCGACCGGCGCCGACCTGACCCGCCAATTTGGCGCACCTAGGCTCGAAGACTGGGAGGGCGATGCGCGAAAGTTGCAGTTCACCGGCAGCGCCTGCGTGCTCGATGTGTACCTCTACCCAAGCGACGCCTCCCGCGAACCGCAAGCCGCCTATGCCGAGGCGCGGCGATCGAGCGATGGCCGCGATGTTGACCGCGCGGCTTGCGTTGCGGCGCTAAGGAAGCGGTAGCGCGATCTTTCCAATCCTCCGCGTCTGAGCCCGCGCCTATTTTTTCAGCAAAGAACCCTCAGACCGTAAAACTTTCCCCGCAGCCGCAAGCGCCTTTGGCGTTGGGGTTTTCGAAGGTGAAACCGGCGGTAAAATCGTCCTCGACCCAGTCCATTGTGCTGCCGACGAGGTAGAGCACCGAACCGCCGTCGATAAAAAACAGCCCACCGGGCGTTTCAATCCGCTCGTCGAATTTGTCAGCTTCGGTAACATAATCAACCGAATAGGCGAGCCCTGAGCAGCCCCGGCGCGGGGTGGAGAGTTTAACGCCAATTGCGCCTTGGGGGGCTTTCGCCATCAATTCAGCTACCCGGGCTTCGGCGCCTGAGGTGAGCGTTACAGCGGCGCGGCGCTGGCGGATTTTGACCTCGCTCATCACAACATCCCCAGTTCAAGCCGCGCTTCGTCGCTCATTTTGGCCGGATCCCACGGCGGATCCCACACCAGATTGACCTCGGCATCGCGCACGCCGGGGACCGCGCTGACGCGCATTTCTACTTCGGCTGGCATTGATTCGGCGACCGGGCAGTGCGGTGTGGTCAGCGTCATCGACACCGAAACGCCTGCGTTTTCATCAACATCGACGCCGTAAATAAGCCCGAGATCATAGATGTTTACCGGGATTTCCGGATCAAAAATTTCTTTGAGCGCGGCGACTACCGCTTCATACAAATCGCCGCCGGGTTCGCCCATTGCGAGGCCCTGCTGCTTTTCGGCGAGGAAGCCTTCGAGGTAATCCTTTTTGCGCTCGAGCTTTTCAGCAGGCGCTTCCATTTCTTCCACGCGCGCTCTGGGTGGCGGCTCAACCCCATCGACCTGTTCGATTTCAAACTGGCTCATGCGAAAATCCTCATTGTCCGTTCGATACCGCGCAGCAGCGCGTCTATATCGCTCATATCGCTGTATAATCCAAAGCTCGCCCGCGCTGTCGCTGTCACGCCAAGATGCTCCATCAGCGGCTGGGCGCAGTGATGCCCAGCGCGGATCGCCACGCCTTCCTCATCCAATATGGTGCCGAGATCGTGCGGATGCACCCCCTGCAGCGCGAAAGACACGATTCCCGCGCTATCTTCCGGGCCAAACAACGTGACACCATTCATTGGTCTCATCGTGGCGCACAAATGGCGCACAAGTGCCGCTTCATGCGCGCCAATCGCCTCCAACCCGACCGACGCGACATAATCGACCGCTGCGCCGAGCCCGATCGCCTCGATAATCGCCGGAGTTCCCGCCTCAAATCGCTGCGGCGGATCGGCGAAGGTGGTGCCCGCAAAGCTCACGCGATCAATCATCGCGCCGCCGCCTTGCCACGGCGGCATCGATTCCAGAATCTCGCGGCGCGCCCACAGCGCGCCGATCCCGGTCGGGCCATAAAGTTTGTGCGCCGAGAACACGTAGAAATCACAATCGAGCGCGGCGACATTGATCGGCATGCGCGCCGCCGCCTGGCAGCCATCGAGCAGCAGTTTTGCGCCGACGGAGTGCGCCAAATCAGCTGCGCGTTCGGCATCGAGCTTCGATCCCAGCACGTTCGAGACATGGGCGAAGGCCACCAGCTTGTGCTGCGGCGTCAGCATCCGTTCGGCGGCGTCGAGATCGATTTGGCCGTCTGGCGTCAGCGGGCAGACATCAATGGCAACGCCTTTGCTGACGCAATGCAACTGCCATGGAACGATATTGGAATGATGTTCAAGCACCGAAAGCAGGATGCGGTCACCGGCTTTGAGATGCGCCGCGCCCCAGCTCGCCGCGACCAGATTGATCGCCTCGGTTGCGCCACGGGTGAACACCAGTTCGTTCTCCGCGCCGCCGATGAAAGCCGCGACTTTCCGGCGCGCCGTTTCAAAGGCCAGCGTCATTTCGGCGGATCGGGCATAGACCCCGCGATGCACGGTGGCATAGTCACGGCCCATCGCATTTACCGTTGCGTCTATCACCACCTGCGGCTTTTGTGCGGTGGCGGCGGTGTCTAGGTAGTGCCAGTTGTTTGCGAGACCGGGGAAGTCGGCCTTGAGCGAGGCGCGGGTGAGGGTGTCGGTGGTCATAACATCGCCCCCAACCGCGCAAGCGCCTTTGCCAGCAAAACCTCTTCATCGCCCGCGCCGCCGAACGCCTCGGCGACAAACGCCTGCAACATCAGTTGCTTGGCAAGCTCGGGCGTCAGCCCGCGCGAGGCCATGTAGAACAGCCCCGCTGCATCGAGTTCACCCACCGCGCAGCCGTGCGCGCACTTCACATCGTCGGCGTAGATTTCGAGCTCGGGCTTGGCATTGGCGGTGGCGGTGCGGGTGAGCAGCATGGCGCGCACCGATTGCTCGCTGTCGGTGCCATTCGCCCCCCGCGCCACGGCGACCTTGCCGAGATAGGTGCCGGTTGCGCTGCCGCCGAGCACCGAACGGATCACTTGGCGGCTGGTGGCGTTGGGCTGAGCGTGGCTGACTTCGGTGACGATCTCGAGCACCTGTGCGCCGCCGCCAATCTGCGCCGCACCAAGCGTGAAATCTGCGCCCTCGCCCAGCCGGGCATCGACGGCGATGCGTCCGAAAGCATCGTTGGCGTTAAGAATGCGCAGATCGAATGTCGCGCCTGCATCGAGCGTGATGTTGAGGTGGCGCGCGACGACGGCGCTGCCCTCAATCACAATCGCCAGCGAAGCGCTTTCTCCCGCCGCAACCCGAATTTCCTCGCGCGCCACAGGCCAAAGCGGCGCAAGCGCGCCTAAATCCGCGTAGCGGAAGGCTTCATCCTTGCGCGTTGGGAGCAGCGCCACAGTCATCGCCGCGCACCTTCTTTGTGGCTTTGTGACTTTGTGCGATGAAAATTTGCCTCGCACAAAGACACAAGGCCACAAAGGGAAGGGGAACAACTATAAGTCACGCTGCCACCGCCTCGTAGCCTTCCTCTTCAAGCTGAAGCGCCAATTCGGCTCCGCCGGTTTTGATGATCCGGCCTCCGGCAAGCACATGCACAAAGTCCGGCTTCACGGTATCAAGCAGCCGCTGATAGTGGGTTATCAGCAGCACGCCCTTATCGGGCTTGCGCATAATCGCATTAATGCCTTCGCCAACAATCCGCAGCGCATCAATATCGAGGCCGCTATCGGTCTCATCGAGCACCGCGAAACTGGGGTCGAGGATGCCCATCTGCACCATCTCGGCGCGCTTCTTTTCGCCGCCGGAAAAGCCCAGGTTCACCGGGCGTTTGAGCATGTCCATGTCCATCTTGAGCAGCGCCGCCTTCTCACGCGCCAGCTTGAGGAATTCGCCGCCTGAGAGCGGCGCTTCGCCGCGAAATTTGCGTTGGCTGTTGAGCGCCTCGCGCAGGAACTGGACGAAGGAGACGCCGGGGATTTCGACCGGGTACTGGAAGCCGAGAAACAGCCCAGCGGCGGCGCGTTCGTGTGGGGGAAGGGCGAGCAAATCGATGGCCTTTTCTTCATCGTAATTTTCTTCATCGTCATTCCGGCGAAGGCCGGAACCCAGCCCTAATAAAGAGTCTTTTTCAAGGTCTGGGCCCCGGCCTGCGCCGGGGTGACGGGCAGGTTGGAACATCACCGACCCCCCCGTAACCTCATACCCCGGCCGGCCGCCGAGCACATAGGCCAGCGTCGATTTACCCGCGCCGTTCGGCCCCATAATCGCATGGATTTCACCCGCGTTTATGGTTAGGCTCAGCCCCTTGAGGATCGGCTTGTCCGCGACAGTGGCGGAGAGGTTATTGATTTGGAGCACAATCAATCCTTTGCAGCGCGCATCTTGGCGATCACGCTATCGAACACTTGGTCTATCTGAGACAGAGACTTTTGAATTAACGCCTTGCGACCAGCTTTGCTAAGCTTGCCTGCTTTCAGGAGCACGACATCTGAATCTCTATAAGCCCGTACACGCACAGGCTTGCAGACCGTTAACGCCCCATCGCGAGCCGCAACCAGCACAGCAAGGTCAGAAGTGCCGACTTCGGGCGTTCTGTCATTCCAGCCTGCTTCCATGCACTTGAGGTAGGGCATGGCCTGATCAAATATCTCGTCTGGAACGTCGATGGTGGCGGCCTTCTGCCACGCGCCATTTGCAGTCTGGACCAAAAATGCCGCCATAAGAATGCTCATCAACCCGCACTCCCCTCAAGGGAAATTCCCACCAACATCTGCGCGCTCACCTCCTTAAGCCCCTCCTCTTCAGGGGAGGGGTTGGGGTGGGGCGCTCGCCTGTCGCGCATGGTTTCAAGCACATTCAGCAGGTGCAACTGCACCCCCTCAAGGTTGCCCATGACATCAAGATTGGTGACGCGCACCACGCGGTAGCCCAGCGACTCGAGCATGGCGGTGCGGCGAGCATCGGCGGCGGGGTCAACATGCGTGTCGCCATCCACCTCGACGATCAGGCCTTTTTGCGGGCAGAGAAAATCGGCGATTGCGCTGGCGATTTTGGCTTGGCGGCGGAATTTGTAGCCGCCTAGTTGGCGGCTTTGTAGTGCTGACCACAGGCGGGATTCTGGGGCGGTGGGTTGATTGCGCATTGTGGTGGCGTGTTTTGCGATCTCGGCGTTGCGTCCGGCGGAGAGCCCCCACCCCTTACCCCTCCCCTGAAGGGGAGGGGAATTAGAACGAGCAGAGGTTTCGTTGGCACTTAAGCCCCTACCCTTCAGGGGAGGGGTTGGGGTGGGGGCTTGCCCCTCGCGCGGCGTCTCCTCGGTCACCCCACCGACCCCTCAAGCGAAATCCCAAGCAGCTTCTGCGCTTCAACCGCGAATTCCATCGGCAGTTGTTGCAGCACTTCCTTGGCAAACCCATTCACAATCAGCGCCACCGCCTCTTCCTGCGCCAGCCCGCGCTGCATCGCGTAGAACAGCTGGTCATCGGAAATCTTCGACGTGGTCGCCTCATGCTCGATCTGCGCGGAGGGATTGCGCACTTCGATATAGGGCACTGTATGCGCGCCGCATTCGCTGCCGAGCAGCAGCGAATCGCATTGGGTGAAATTGCGCACGCCCTCGGCATTGGGGGCGACGCGGACCAGCCCGCGATAGGTGTTGTTGCTTTTGCCTGCGCTGATGCCTTTCGAGATGACCGTCGAACGGGTGCCCTTGGCATTGTGGATCATCTTGGTGCCGGTATCGGCCTGCTGGTAATTGTTGGTCACGGCTACCGAATAGAATTCGCCCACGCTGTCCTCACCGTTCAAAACGCAGCTCGGATATTTCCACGTGATCGCGCTGCCGGTTTCGACTTGCGTCCAGCTCACATGCTGCGCTTGCCCTGGCACAGCGCGCGTTTGGTGACGAAGTTGTAGATGCCTCCCTTGCCGCTCGCATCGCCGGGATACCAGTTCTGCACGGTGGAGTATTTGATCTCGGCATCGTCCATCGCCACCAGTTCGACCACAGCGGCGTGGAGCTGGTTTTCATCGCGCATCGGCGCGGTGCAGCCTTCGAGGTAGCTGACGTAGGAGCCCTTTTCGGCGACGATCAGCGTGCGTTCAAACTGCCCGGTGTTTTCGGCATTGATGCGGAAATAGGTGGAGAGTTCCATCGGGCAGCGGGTGCCTTCGGGGATGTAAACGAAGGTGCCGTCAGAAAACACCGCGCAGTTGAGCGCGGAGAAATAGTTGTCGTGCATCGGCACGATCTTGCCGAGCCATTTGCGCACCAGATCAGGATATTCGCGGATGGCTTCGGAGATCGACCGGAAGATGACTCCCGCTTTTTCGAGCTCCGCGCGGAAGGTGGTGGCGACGCTGACCGAATCGAACACCGCATCGACCGCAACCTTGCGCGCGCCTTCAACCCCGGCGAGCACTTTTTGCTCCTCGAGCGGAATGCCGAGCTTTTCGTATATCCGCAGGATTTCGGGATCGACTTCATCGAGGGAACCCAGCTTCACCTTGGCCTTCGGCGCGGCGTAGTAATAAGCGTCCTGATAATCAATCGCCGGAACGTTGAGCTTGGCCCAATCGGGCGGGGTCATGGTCAGCCAGTGGCGATAGGCCTTGAGCCGCAGATCGAGCATCCATTCGGGCTCGTTTTTCTTGGCGGAGATGAAGCGGACGGTGTCTTCGCTCAGGCCTTTGGGGGCGAATTCGGTCTCGATGTCTGCCGACCAGCCGTGCTCATAATCGGCGACAGATGCAGCAGCATCGCGCGCGGCTTGATCTTTGAGGATGGTCTGTTCGGTCATGCCGGAGCCCCCGAAAGCTGAGTCAGCGCAACCCCCGCCAGCGCCCCGCGCATGGCCCTATTAACAGCGCCCCAGTGCGGCATCACGTGGCAAGTTCCTTCAAGTTCGCAATCGTGGCGGCCGTGCTGGCTGCAAGCAGTGAGCGCGATTGGGCCTTCGACCGCCTCGACAATATCGGCGAGCGTTATCGCGGCGGCTGGCCTTGCGAGCTTCAACCCGCCGCCCGCGCCGCGAACCGATTTGAGTAGGCCGGCGGCGGACAATTTGCTCACCAGTTTTTGCACCGTCGGCGCAGGTAGCCCGGTTTCTGCTGCCAATTGCGCGGCATTAACCCGCGCGTGTCCGCAATGGCGCGCGGCGGCGCTCATGGTGAGGACGGCGTAGTCGGCCATGGAGGAAAGGCGCAAAGCGAAAGGCTCCGGGTTAAATCAGACTGATTCGTTCCGGTTTATTTAGTCGCCGCAGCGCAGCATTTCAATGGCGCAGGTTGCGCGCTGTGAAAGAACCAAAAAAAGCGGACCAGGAGCTTGTCCTGATCCGCCTAAAAGTGGAGAACTCGTTTGCCCAAAGGCGGACGAGCCCTTCGG
>JAYVNC010000042.1:0-7134 GCA_043758655.1 Novosphingobium sp. | reverse complement strand
GAAAGCGCGAATAGAGAAAGCCCGAATTGCCGATCCATGAAATGCCGGTGAACTTGGCCCACTTGATTTCATCGGGGAGCACATTCCCGGTGGTCGCGTCCATCAGACGGATCACCCGCCAATCGCTACCGCCATCTTGCACCGAATAGGCGAGCAGCTGGCCATTCTTCGAAGGCTCCCAATCGTCGAGCGCAGTCGCGCCGTCCTTCGCCCACTGGTTCGGATCGATCAGCAGCCGAGGCGCGCCATTGAGGCCGTTGCGGACAAATAACTGCGCCTGATTTTGCAGCCCCGAATTGCGCATGTAAAAATAGTGCGACCCTGCCTTGCGCGGCAGTCCGAAGCGTTCGTAATCCATCAGCTCGCGGATGCGCTTGGCGAACCAGGCGTGTTGCGGCAGCGCATTTAGATAGGCGCGGGTCACGCCGTTTTCAGCCTTCACCCAAGCCGCCACCTCGGTATCACTGCGCACGTCGTTTTCCAGCCAACGATAGGGATCAGCCACCTTTTCGCCGAAATGATCCTCCACCACCGTCTCGGTGCGGGTTTGCGGATAGGTGGGCATGGCTGGCTGGGCGGCTTGGGCGGTCATGATCAGGGACAATCCGAATGCGATGGCGAAAGCGCAGCGAGCAACTCGGAACATCCATCACTCCATACATGCGAAAAGGCGATCACAGAGCCTAACGCCTGCAACCGCCCTTTAGCAATTCATGGATCGATGAACGGCGTTATTCGCCGTCGAAATCCTCAGAGCTCATCACCGGGCCCGAATCCAGACCCTTGGCCGAAGTATCACGATCAACGAATTCGATCACGCCCATCGGCGCGGCGTCTGATGCGCGGAAGCCAGCCTTGATTACGCGGGTATAACCACCGGCACGGTCAGAATAACGCGCGGCGAGAACGTCAAACAGCTTCACCAGCTGCGCGTCATCAAGAAGACGGGCATGCGCGAGACGGCGGTTCGAAAGGCCGCCGTGCTTGGCCAGCGTGATCAGCTTTTCGGTGTAAGGACGCAGTTCGCGCGCCTTTGAAAGCGTGGTGGTGATCTGCTCGTGCTTGATCAGGGCCGCTGCCATGTTGCGCAGCAGAGCCGCCCGGTGCGAGGAGGTGCGCTGAAGTTTGCGATGTCCGACTTTATGACGCATTGTCTTGTTTCCGTTCGTAAGGGGGCCGTATCAGGTACCCCCATCCTGGTGCCGAAAGGCGGCACCTGCCTTATGATTAACCCAGCAGTTCCTGCTCGAGCTTCTTGGCCATTTCCTCGATATTCTCAGGCGGCCAGCCGGGAATGTCCATGCCAAGGCGAAGGCCCATCGATGAGAGGACTTCCTTGATCTCGTTGAGCGACTTGCGACCGAAGTTCGGCGTGCGCAGCATCTCGGCTTCGGTCTTCTGAACCAGATCGCCGATGTAGATGATGTTGTCGTTCTTGAGGCAGTTGGCCGAGCGCACCGACAGTTCCAACTCGTCAACCTTCTTGAGCAGGTAACGGTTGAGCTGGTTGGTATCGCCATCGTCGCTTGGAGCAGCCGCAAGGCCGATCATCGGCGATGTGCCAACCGGAGCAATGTCTTCAAAGTGGACGAACAGCGCCAGCTGATCCTGAAGGATGCGCGCGGCATAGGCCACGGCGTCTTCCGGAGTGACAGTGCCATCGGTTTCAATCGACAGGCTGAGCTTATCATAGTCAAGTTCCTGCCCGATGCGGGCATTGTCGACCTTGTAGCTAACCTGACGAACCGGCGAATAGAGCGAATCAATCGGGATCAATCCGATAGGCGCGTCGATTGGACGATTGGCCACGGCGGGGACATAGCCCTTGCCGCTATCAGCCGTCAGTTCCATGTTGAGTGTCGCGCCTTCATCGAGATGGCAGATCACCAGATCTTTGTTCATCACTTCGATGTCGCCGGTTACCGCGATGTCACCGGCGGTAACTTCAGCAGGACCAGTGGCCGAAAGCTGGAGACGCTTGGGGCCTTCGCCCTGCATCCGCAGTGCGATCTGCTTTACGTTGAGCACGATGTCGGTCACGTCTTCACGCACGCCGGCGAGCGACGAGAATTCGTGCAGCACGTTCTCGATCTTGATCGAGGTGATCGAAGCACCCTGAAGCGAGGACAACAGAACGCGGCGCAGCGCGTTGCCGAGCGTCAGACCGAAACCACGCTCAAGCGGCTCAGCGACGAAAGTGGCGCGGCGCTTGGCGTCGTTGCCCGACTTAACCTCAAGGTTGTTGGGCTTCTTCAGTTCCTGCCAGTTCTTGATATTAACCGTCATGGACTTCCCCTATGGGTTTGTTCTGGCTGGACCGCCGCGGTTCGCTTGCGAGAAACTGCGTGCTGTCCGGGGTAAAAACACGGCGCGTGAAACCCGCCATGCGTGAATGCAATCAGACGCGGCGGCGCTTCGACGGGCGCACACCGTTGTGCGGGATCGAAGTGACGTCACGGATCGAGGTGATGGTAAAACCAACTGCCTGCAATGCCCGCAGTGCGCTTTCGCGGCCCGAGCCGGGGCCCTTGACCTCAACCTCGAGCGTGCGGACACCGTGTTCGGCGGCCTTCTTGCCAGCATCGTCAGCAGCAACCTGAGCGGCATAAGGAGTCGACTTGCGGCTCCCCTTGAAGCCCATCATACCAGCAGACGACCACGAGATCGCATTGCCTTGGGCATCGGTGATGGTGACCATGGTGTTGTTAAAACTAGCGTTCACATGCGCGACGCCGCTGGAAATATTCTTGCGCTCCCGCTTTTTGATGCGTTGGGGTTCGCGTGCCATATTGAAAATCCTGTCGAATAAGTGAGAAGTAAAGTGCTGCAGCCCTGCGGCCGCGCCTTACTTCTTCTTGCCGGCGATGGCCTTGGCCTTGCCCTTGCGGGTGCGAGCATTCGTGTGCGTGCGCTGTCCGCGGACCGGCAGGCCCTTACGGTGGCGCAAGCCCCGATAGCAGGCCAGATCCATCAAACGTTTGATGTTCATCGCCGTAGTGCGGCGAAGATCGCCTTCTACAGTGTGATCAGCATCAATCGCTTCGCGGATGTGCAGAACTTCCTGATCGGTCAGATCCTGCACGCGGCGGGCGTGATCAATCCCAATCTTGTCAGCGATCTGCTTCGCCTTGAATGCACCAATACCGTGTATGTAGGTCAACGCGATAATCACGCGCTTGTTAGTGGGGATATTTACCCCGGCAATACGAGCCACTTAATTCTCCATGCTCCACAGAGGGTTGGCCTTTGCCTTACAGCTTAGGTTGCCTCTATCTCAACGCTTCACACGGCAAAACGGCGAAAAGCCCGGACGGCGCGCGCGATGGCGGCTACCTCCCGGACTGACCCGTCTATGTCGAGTGAAGGGCGCGCTTAGGCCGATTCGCGCAAGGTGTCAACGGCTTGTCGGGCCCGGCAAAGCAAGGTGCGTTTTGCTTGGTAAATTCGCCTAACAAGCCCGGGTTAAGCGCCAGAAATCAGTTCGGCGTTGGCTTTTTGACAGGCACCTTGGCTGCGGGCTTGACCACCGGCTTGGTCGGCGTTTTGGGCTTAGCCTTGGGTTTAGGCTTGACCATCGCGTCGACAGCTGCGCCAAGCTGGCTGGCATCATCGCCCTCGACTTGCGCAGCCGCGCCATCGCTCGCCGGAGCAACAGCATTTGCCGCTGCGGGTTCGGGTTCGCTGGCGACCGGCTCGGCGGTTATCTTGGCCTCTGACTTTGGCGCATCCGCCGCGCCGAGCAGCTTGCCGAGGCTCGCCGCTTGCGCCGCGATCACGCCATTAACCGCCTTCGAAATCGCCTCAGGCTTTTGCCGCATATAGCCGCCGACGACGTATTCCCACAGGATTCGCGTGCCTTTAGGCGTGGTCTTGAGCGTGATCGTCAGCACCCCTTCCGCCGCCTCGCTTTGCAATGGCCCCAGCGCGCCCTTCATTCGCAGGACTTTGCCGGGGACCGACTGGATAATGTGCATATGCTCAGCGCTGCCGCGCCTTGTGCCCTCGGGCGCGCCTGCTGGGACGGGCATCAATTCGCAGAAGCAACCGGTGGCCTGGCTGTCAATATACAGGTTTTCCGCCTTGCCTGACCAAGTGTGATCCGCAGACCACCACTTGGCGGGAGCAATCAGCGCCGCCCAGCTGGCCCAAGTATCAGCCGGAACTTCAACCGCTTCACGCACGACAAACCCGGCGTCTGACGATTGCAGGACTTCGGCCTGCGCGGGAAATGCGATGAGAGCAGTGGCGGCGATTATCGGGAAAAACAGGCTACGCATAGTCAGGGTAACCTTCGCAAAAGGGGGCGAATGCAAGCTTACAACGATAGATTTACAGCCCATTTGCAACGGCATTACAACGCATTTGCAAGCACCATAACGATGCGCCGCAAGTCAGCCGTTCAACACGCGCTCAATCGCCGCCGTTACATCATCGAGCGCGGCCATGCCATCGACCCGCGAAACCAGCCCGCGTGCTTCATAGATCGGCAGGATCGGCGCGGTCTTCATCCGGTATTCGCCCATGCGGGTGCGAACGGTTGCCTCGTTGTCGTCTGGCCGCCGCTTGAATTCGGTCGATCCGCACTTGTCACAGATGCCGGGCTGCTTGGGCCGTTCAAACTTGTCGTGATAGCCCTTGCCGCAATTGGCACAGGTGAAGCGGCCGGTGATGCGTTCGACCAGCGCGTCTTCATCGACGTCAAGTTCGATCACATGGTCGAGCTTGCGTCCGCGCGCGGTGAGCAAGCCGTCGAGTGCGTCGGCCTGCGCCTGCGTGCGTGGGTAGCCATCGAAGATCGCGCCTGCATCGCTTCCCATCGCATCAAGCTCTTCGCCGATCAGTGCGGAGACGATCTCGTCCGACACCAGATCGCCGCGCTCCATCACGGCCTTGGCCTGCAAGCCAACCGGCGTTGCTGCCTTCACCGCAGCGCGCAGCATATCGCCCGTAGACAGCTGGCGCATGCCATGCGCTTCAACCAGTCGCTGGGCCTGAGTGCCCTTCCCCGCGCCGGGCGGGCCTAACAAAATAATGTTCACGCGGCGCTCCCCCCTAGAATTTTGCGTGTTACTTGACGCGGCCTTTAAGCTTCGCCTTCTTGATAAGATCACCATACTGATGCGCCAGCAAGTGCGACTCAATTTGGGTAATCGTATCGACCGTGACGTTGACGACGATCAGCAACGAGGTGCCACCAGCGAAAAACAGCTTCACCCCGGTTTGCGCGATAATCCATTCGGGAATTACGCAGACGATGGTGAGGTAAGCCGCGCCGATCACGGTGATGCGGGTCAGCACGTAATCAAGATAGGTCGATGTGTTCTTGCCGGGCCGAATGCCGGGGATGAAGCCGCCGTTGCGCTTGAGGTTATCCGCCGTCTCTTCCGGATTGAACACCACCGCGGTGTAAAAGAAGCTGAAGAAGATGATGCCCGCCGCATAGAGCATCATATAGGCAGGCTTGCCGTGGCCAAGGTACTGGTTGAGCCCGATGACGAAGCCGCCGAACGCGGAATCAGGCTTGATCGCATTACCAGCAAAGCTGGTGATGGTCAGCGGCAGCAACAGCAGCGAGCTGGCGAAGATCGGCGGGATAACGCCCGATGTGTTGAGCTTGAGCGGTAGATGGCTGCGGTCTGCCTGCATCATGCCCTTTTGCGAGGCGCGCTTGGGATACTGAATCAACAGCCGCCGCGTCGCCCGCTCCATAAAGCAGATGAACAGGATCATCGCGATCATGGTGACCACCAGAAGCGCGATGGTCAGCCCGCTGATCGAGCCCGAAGCGCCACCTTCAAACATGTTGATCACAAAAGTTGGCATCTGGGCAACGATGCCCGCCATGATGATTAGCGAGGTGCCGTTTCCGATGCCGCGCGAAGTAATCTGTTCACCTAGCCACAGCAGGAACATCGTGCCGCCTACCAGCGAGATCAGTCCGGCGATGTAGAACATCGGCCCGCCCTGCACGGCGAGGCCCTGAACATCAGCGCTTTTGAGCGCGGCATAGCCCTGAACCAGAGACAGCAGCACCGCGCCATAACGGCTGTACTGGTTGATCTTGCGCCGCCCGCTTTCGCCTTCCTTTTTCAAGGATGCCAGCGCGGGATGGAGCGAGGTTGCCAGCTGCACCACGATCGACGCGGTAATATACGGCATCACGCCAAGCGAAATCAGCGAATAGCGCGACAGCGCGCCGCCCGAAAACATGTTGAAGAAATCGAGGATCCCGCCGGCATTGCTGTCCATAAAGGTCTTGAGCTTGAGCGGATCGATGCCCGGCAGCGGCACAAAGCTAAGGAAGCGGAACACGATCAGCGCGATAACTGTAAACCAGATGCGCTTCTTAAGCTCACTAGCCTTCGAAAAGTTCGACAGGCTAAGGTTGCTCGCGATATTGTCGGCGCGTGATGCCATTGGGTGTTAAAGCCTTGCTGTGAGTCCGAGTGAAGGACCGCGTGTCAGCCCCATATAGGGACGATGCCGCGATGTCGAACCCCCACCCTGCGCCATCCCCACCGCGTCTTGCGAAAGGGATGGCGAGATTGGAGCTTACTTGGCTCGACTGGCCTTGGCGACCTTGTTCACCTCGCGGCGAGCGGCCTTCTTTTCGGGTTCGCTCGGCTGTGCTTCAGGCAGATCGACCGAACCGCCAGCTTTTTCCACTGCGGCGCGGGCGCCGGCAGAAACACCCTGCACGAGGAACTTCACACCAGTGGTGAGTTCACCCTTGCCGAGAAGGCGGACACCATCTTTGCCACCACGGGCTAGACCGGCTGCCTTCAGGGCAGCATGGTCAATCAGCGCCTTGGCATCAAGCTTTCCGGCGTCGATAGCCTTCTGCACCAGACCGAGATTGACCTCGGCATAGTCCTTGGCGAACTTGACGTTGGAGAAGCCGCGCTTTGGAATGCGCATGTGAAGCGGCATCTGGCCGCCTTCAAAGCCCTTGATCGCTACGCCCGAGCGTGCCTTGGCACCCTTCTGGCCGCGACCGGCAGTCTTGCCTTTGCCCGAACCGATGCCCCGGCCCACGCGCATGCGTGATTTGCGGGCACCATCATTGTCACGAATTTCGTTCAGTTTCATCGTTTGCACTCGCTTTCGCTTTAGTCGCGCTGATAGGAAGGCGGG
>JAYVNC010000041.1:0-2248 GCA_043758655.1 Novosphingobium sp. | reverse complement strand
TTGTCATTGCTACCTATCTCGTGCACATTGGCAATGCACCGCGACTTGCGGCAGTAACGGAAACCTTGGGCGTGACGGTACAAATCGTAATCCTAGCCTTGATCGCAGCCTTCCTCGGCCTGCGGCTTTACGCCGTTCTTGGTCGCCGCGCTGAACATGAGGAGGAGATTGTTCCGAGCCGGTTTGATCCCAAGGCCGATCCCGTTCCGCCGCTGCCACGCGGGTCACAGCCCTTGCCGCTCCCGTCGCGCGATCCGCCCGGATCGCTGCCCGTTGCCGAGCGTGCCCTGCGTGAAATTGCCGCGATTGACCGCCGGTTTGATATTCTGTCGTTCCTGCAAGGGGCGCAGGGTGCCTACCGCATGGTGCTCGAAGCCTATTGGCGCGGGGACAAGGCTGAACTGGCGCAGCTGTGCGATTCGGATGTTTACGAAGGCTTCGTTGCGGCAATTGATGCGCGCATTGCTGCGGGTGAAGTGCTGGAAAACCGCCTCGTGCGCATCGAAGACGCGACGATTACCGCCGCCAGCTATGATGCACCGACGGCGCGGGTTACCGTGCGGTTCACTGCTGACATTGCTTCGATAACCCGCGATGCCAGCGGCAACGTTATCGCCGGATCGCTAACCGATGCGATTGAAGCGAACGATCTGTGGACCTTCAGCCGCAATCTGAAGAGCAACGCGCCCGATTGGCTGCTCGACGAAACCGACGAGGCCTGATTTCCGCATGTGGGGGTCGGGCCGGATTTCCGCCGCGTTCCTCGGCCTATCTGTCTTGGCAATGGCTGCATTGTCTGGCTGCGCGATTATTCCCAAGACGACCCCGCCAAGCGGCTATCCCCCCGTAAGCCAGCCGCCGAGTCCGCTACCGCCGCCGCCGCCGCCGCCGCCGCCTCCACAAACTGCGCTGCTGCTTGGCGTTCATGCCGGGCCCGCAATCGAATCGCTTCCGCTCGCCGCTGGCCGTGCATCGGGCGCGCTGCGTTCTTTCGTTGAAAGCTGCCCAAAGCTCACCACGCGAGCCGATACCAGCGGGCTCACCCGCTCGGTCGACTGGATTGAAGCCTGCACCGCCGCGCCCGCTTGGCCCGCCGCCGATGCCCCTGCGTTTTTCGCGCGGTATTTTGAATCTGCCCGGGTTTCTGACGGCAAAACCTTTGTCACCGGCTATTTCGAACCCGAGATCGCCGGTGTCCGCCTGCGCCAGCCGGGCTTTGCAGTTCCGGTCTATGCTGTTCCCCCCGATCTGACGCGCGGCTGGCCCGATGAAGTCCCACCCGAACAGCGCACCGGCACCCCGCCGCTCGGGTGGATTGATGAAAGTGGCAAGTTCGCCGCCTATTATGATCGCGGCGCGATCGATGATGGCGCGCTGGCGGGCAAGGGGCTCGAAATAGGTTGGGCGGCTGACGCCATCGAGTTTTTCTTCCTGCAAATTCAAGGTTCGGGCCGCCTGCTTTCTCCCGACGGAACTATGATGCGGATCGGCTTTGCCGGGCAGAACGGGCGCGAATACAATGGTATCGGCTCGATCATGCGCCAGCGCGGGCAAATCGGGCAAGGCACCCCGTACCCCACATCGATGCAGGGCATCATGGCCTATTTGCGTGAGCATCCGGCTGAAGGTCAGGCGATCATGCGCGAAAACCCCAGCTATGTGTTCTTCCGTGAGGTGATCGGCGATGGGCCTTATGGCGCGATTGGCGTGCCGGTGCGCGGGCAAAGTTCGGTCGCTACCGATCCGCAATATGTGCCGCTCGGCGCGCCGGTTTGGTTGGCGGTTGATCGGCCCGAGACCACCGGGCTGTGGATCGCGCAGGATACCGGCGGCGCGATCAAGGGCCCCAACCGGTTTGATTCGTTCTGGGGCGCGGGCCAAACCGCGCGGCTGATCGCCGGCGGTATGTCAGCGCGCGGCGATGCGCTGCTGTTCCTGCCGAAGGGAACGCTCGCCCGGCTTGGCGTCCAGTAGATGCGTCGTCCCAAGGGCCTTAGCGGCGATGAAGCTGCGTGGGCGCAGCTCGCTGCAACGGTTAAGCCGATGCGCGCCTCACTTCCCCCCTCTTCGTCAGACGAGGGGCCGGGGGTGGTGGCCATCCCCACCCGCCAACGATCCGTCCAGACGAGAAGCCCCACCCCACTGCAACTAGGCAGCGAGCTGCCAAGTCTCGTTGCCCCTCCCAAAAAGAGGAGGGGCACAGAAAGCCAAAACACCCTCGATGCGACATGGGATCGACGCCTCAGCA
>JAYVNC010000040.1:0-2253 GCA_043758655.1 Novosphingobium sp. | reverse complement strand
GCTGGTGGTGGTCGATTGCGCGCAGTCTGCTGGCAAATATCCGCTGCAACATGAAATCGATATGGCGATCATATCGGCACACAAATTTGGCGGGCCGGTCGGCATCGGCGCTCTGCTGGTGCGCGAATATGAAATGCTGGCCCCCGATGGCGGGCAGGAACGCGGGTATCGCCGGGGGACCGAGAACCTGCCCGGGGCGCTGGGGATGTTGGCGGCGCTTGAGCATTGGGACATGCCGTGGAAGGGTAGGGGCGGGCTGCCCCAAGACGTTTTCGATGCAATAGAAGGCTTTGCCAAGCAGGTGCGCGCGGTGGGCGGGACATGGTTCAGCGACGGTCTCGACGCATCGACCCGCTATATCCATGCGCTCGCCATGCCCGGGATTTCGGCCAGCGCGCAGCTGATGCGCTTCGATATGGCGCAGATTGCGGTGAGCCAGGGCAGCGCCTGTTCGTCAGGCTCGATGCGGCGCAGCAAGGTGCTGACCGCGATGGGGGTGGCCGATGAATTGGCCGACCGGACCATCCGAATGAGTATTGGTTGGTCCTCAACCATCGCCGATGTTGAGCGTTTCGCCGAAGTGTGGCTGGCGATGGTCAAGCAAGGGCGTGTTGCCGCATGATCTACCTTGATTATCAAGCGACCACCCCGCTCGCCCCCGAAGCTCTTGCCGCTATGCTGCCGTGGCTATCGGGCCCCGAAGCAATGGGATTTGCCAATGCGCACAGCCCGCACAAACCCGGCCGCGCGGCGGCGGCGGCGGTTGAGGTGGCGCGCGATCAAGTAGCGGCACTGCTGCCAAAGGGTGGCCGGGTGGTGTTCACCAGCGGCGCGACTGAGGCGCTGAACATCGCAATCCTCGGGCGCAATGCGCGGCAAATCGCTGTTTCTAATATCGAACATTCCGCCGTGCTGCGTGCGGCTGAGGCGACTAAGGCTTGGGTGGAACTACTCGAAGTGGGGCCAGGCGGCTTGATCGACGCGGACAAGCCCTTCGCCATGGGCACCGATCTCGTCTCGGTGATGCAGGTCAATAACGAGATTGGCACTATACAGCCGGTCGATGCGCTCGCCCGGCAGGCCCATGCTATCGGCGCGCTGTTCGTGTGTGATGCGGTGCAGGGCTTCGGCAAGATCGCTGCGCCTGCCGAGGCCGATATGATCGCCATCACCGGCCACAAAATCTACGGTCCCAAGGGGGTGGGCGCGTTGTGGATTCGCGATGGGGTGGAACTTTCCCCTATCATCTACGGCGGCGGGCAGGAAGGTGGCCTGCGATCAGGCACGCTTTCGCCCGCGCTCTGTGCCGGGCTTGGCGCGGCTGTGGCGCTGGCAGGCGCGCGGATGGAGCAGGACGCGGCGCATTGCGCCGCGCTGTTCGATTTAACACTCAGCTTGATGCCGCAATGGTCGCTCAACGGCAGCGCTGAGGCGCGGTGGAAGGGCAACGTCAACTTGCTTCGCGAGGGCCTCGATGTTGGCCGGTTGATGAGCGAATGCCGCAACGTCGCCTTTTCCGCCGGGTCCGCCTGCGCCAGCGGAACGGGTGAACCGAGCCGCGTGCTCACCGCGTTGGGGCTCTCCTCGGCGGCGCTCAAAAGTTCTATACGACTGGGATTTGGCCGTTATTCGACGGAGGTGGAGATAAGGGATGCCTGTACTGCATTGAACGCGGCTGCGGCAGCGCAGGGAGTATAGGACGTGGTCAGGGTCATCTTCGTTACCGAAAAGGGCGCACGGGTTGAGGCGCAGGCTGAGGCCGGTGCGCGACTGCTCGAGGTTGGGCAGGGCGCGGGAATGACGCTGGAAGGAACCTGCGAGGGCCAGATGGCCTGCTCCACCTGCCACGTGATCGTTTCGCCCGATTGGTTCGGCAAGCTGGAGGCCGCGAGCGAGGACGAAGAAGATATGCTCGACCTCGCCGCCGGGATTGCCCGCACCAGCCGGTTGTCATGCCAGATTGTTTTGAGCGAAGCGTTGGATGGTATTGAGGTGCGAATTCCGGGCGAAAGCCGCGATATGCAGCGGCGGTAAGAGGTTTGGTTCGCGCAGAGGCGCAGAGGCGCTGAGAAGGTTTGCGCGCGGAGTCGCGGAGGGCGGAGGGCGGAGGGCGGAGGGCGGAGGGCGGAGGAAGAGTCACCTTTGGCCGAAGGCTACTCAAATTTTTCAATCTCAACCTTTGAACTGACGTTCATTTGAGAAAGCGGCTTCGCCGCACAGCGCACACTCTCCGCTCCTCCGCGTCTCCGCGCG
>JAYVNC010000039.1:0-7155 GCA_043758655.1 Novosphingobium sp. | reverse complement strand
AAACTGCGCGGCAAAATCACTGGCGTTTTTGCCGATGTCACCGAAAGTGTTCGTTCGGAAGAACAAATCCGCCTGCTAATGGGTGAGGTTAATCACCGGGCGAAAAACCTGCTGGCTGTGGTTCTGGCTATCGGACACCACACCGCAAAAGACCCGGCGGAAAAAGAATATGCGGACCGGCTGTCATCCCGGATCATGTCGCTGTCCGCCAGCCAAGACCTGATGCGCATCAGCGAACGTGAAGGTATTGATGTCGCCGCGCTGGTCGAGGCTCAACTCGATGGCTTTGCTGACGAAAGTGGGACACGGATCCAGTTTGAAGGCCCTGCGGCGCGGCTCGCGCCCGCAGCGGCGCAGACAATTGGCATGGCGCTCCATGAACTGGCGACCAATGCGACCAAATATGGCTCGCTTTCCAACGATGATGGCAAAGTGTCGATTACTTGGTCAATCATCGATAGCAAGTCGTTCTCGATGCAATGGAGCGAGAGCGCTGGCCCGACTGTTACCCCGCCGGTAAAGCAGGGGTTCGGCAAATTGGTCATCGTCAATATGCTCGAATCGGCGCTTCAGGCCGCAGTCCAGCTGGACTATGCGCCTGAGGGAATGACCTGGCGGTTTGATGCTCCAATCAGCAGGGTGATTGAGGCGATCTAATTGGCTGCGATTCCAGCGTTTAGGGGAACCGCACAGCCATTCGCGCGTTTGTTGGGAGGCCTTCTAAGGAGACCTTCCCGTGCCAATCGATCTGCTGCCATTGCCTTACGAAATTGATGCGCTTGAACCTCATATTTCGGCTGAAACGCTCCAGCTGCACCACGGCAAGCACCACAAGGCCTATGTCGATAAACTTAATGAGGCGATTTCTGGCACCGATTACGAGGGCCAGCCCTTGGAAGACATCATTCGTGCTTCGGCCAAATCGGGCGATACCGATGTATTCCACAACGCAGCACAAACGTGGAACCATGGGTTTTACTGGAACAGCCTGACCGGAATCAAGTCCGCCAAACCTTCGGCTGCTTTGCAAAAAGCGATTACAGAAAAGTTCGGCTCGCTGGACGCGTTAATCGCCGAGCTTGATAGCCAAGGCGGCAAACATTTCGGCTCGGGTTGGGCATGGCTGGTGATTGAGGACGGCGCGCTGGCCGTCACCACCACGCACGATGCCGGAACCCCGCTCGCCGAACATCCGGGCATTGTCCCGCTGCTGACTATCGATGTCTGGGAGCATGCTTATTACGTCGATTGGAAAAACGAGCGCCCCAAATATCTGAATTCGGTGCTCAAAAACTTGACAAACTGGGAGTTTGCAAGCGACAACTTCGAACGCCAAACCGTTTGGCAATATGAAGCGGCGAGAGTGCATGCCTAGGGCTGAAAAGGCCGAGCATTACTGACCGCGCCTCCACAGGCGAATGGGTCGAACGGTTCTCTGCGGCAAACGCTGGAACCTAATCCGATACTCTGTGTTTGTGTCCGCAAGGCGGCAATGAGGTTTATATGGCAAACGTCGTTTTTCTGGATAATCTGGATCGCAGTCGTTCCCGCGCTATTGGTGAGCTCGGCAATTTGCCCGTAGCGGCACGGATCAAGCGGGTGGCGCTGATCGGCACAATTCCGCCGCGCCGCTGCGGGATTGCAACCTTCACGGCGGATTCGCGCGACGCTTTGCTTGAAGCACAGCCAGACCTGACCGTCGATATTTACGCGCTCGATGATGGCGTTGCTGCTTCGAATACCGATGCGGCTTTGCACGTTATCCCGCAAAACAATGCCGCTGCCTATCAATCTGCCGCTCGCGAGATCAATGATAGCGAGGCTAATGTTGCTTGGCTTCAACACGAATTTGGCATTTTCGGCGGGCCAGATGGCGAGATGGTTATTGATCTGATCGAGCGGCTGAAAGTCCCGCTCGTGGTTACGCTGCACACCATCCTCGAAAATCCGTCGCCCAATCAGCGCCGGATAACCGATGTCATCACCCGGCGCGCCGAAGTGTTGATCGTCATGGCCGAGAAGGCGCGTGAGATCCTCAAAAGCCGCTATGGCGTGCCTGAAAAGCAAATCCGCGTTATTCCGCACGGCATACCCGACCGCGCTTATGTCGCCCCCGATCAGGCCAAGCCCGAATTTGGTCTGGCCGGGCGCGATGTGATCCTGACCTTCGGCCTGCTCTCACCCGACAAGGGTATAGGTGACATGATCGAGGCGATGCCCGCGATTGTCCGCGATAGTCCCTCAGCGATCTATCTGGTGCTCGGCGCGACCCACCCGCATATCATTGCCCACGAAGGCGAAGCCTTGCGCGAAAGACTGCAAGCGCGCGCGGACCAACTCGGGGTGAGCGAGCACGTGCGCTTTATCGATTCGTTCGTCGATCTCGATCTTCTCACCCGCTACCTGCAAGCCGCCGATGTTTATGTGACGCCCTATCACAACCCCAACCAGATAACTTCAGGCACGCTTTCCTATGCAATTGGGCTGGGAAAGCCGGTGGTCGCGACGCGGTATGTTCACGCGCAAGAGGTGCTGAACGATGGCACCGGCATTCTGGTGCCGTTTCGTGATCCCGCCAGCCTCGCCCGCGCGATTGGTGAATTGCTGCGCGATGACGGGCGCCGCGAGCGGATGGCGATGCGCGCCTACCGGGTTGGCCGCTCGATGGTGTGGGAGCGCTATGGCAAGACCGTGCTGGCCAACTTCGCCGCCTTGCAGGCGGAAAAGCCCGTTGAGCTCATAAAGCACCAGATCTCCAACCCGGTAGCGGGAACAGCGGCGCTGACGCGGCTTACCGATGGCACCGGGATGTTCCAGCACAGCCGTTTTGGCGTGGCGGATCGCAATCACGGCTATTGCATCGATGATAATGCGCGCGCCTTGGCACTGGTCGCGATTTCCGATGATCTGGCCGAACCGCTGCGCAGCAATCTGTCGATGGTTTATGCCGCTTTCGTCCAGCACGCTTGGAACGTGCAACTGGGCGTATTTCGTAATTTCATGCACTTTGACCGGCACTGGCTCGAAGATGGCGGATCGGACGATAGCAACGGCCGCACGTTATGGGCACTTTCGCTAGCAGCCACACGGCGGCGGGGTTCACCAATTGGGGAATGGGCGAACGAACTCTATCGCGAATCGTCGTTTCATCTCACCGCGCTACACTCGCTCCGCGCAATCGCGTTTTCGGTGCTGGCAGCGGTGGAGATGCTTCGCGGCGGGCTGGCCACCGATGTTTCATCGCAAATCCTCAAACAGGGTGCAGCCGCGCTGCTCGGCGGATTGAATGCGCACAGCAAGCCGGATTGGAACTGGTTTGAACCGGAACTTGCCTATGACAATTGCCGGTTATCCGAAGCACTGATTGCTGCCGGCGGGGCGCTGGGCGATGAGACGATGCGCCGTGCGGGCCTTGATACGCTCGATTGGATTATGCAGCTGCAAATTTCCGAAACTGGCCACTTTCGGCCCATTGGCTCTGAAAGTTTCGGCAATGCTTATGCGCCGCCCAAACAGTTTGACCAGCAGCCGCTCGAAGCTCTCGCCGCGATTGAGGCGTGTATTGCCGCACAAAATGTTCAGCCTGACCCCAAATGGACCAATTGGGGCGAAGCTGCCTATGCTTGGTTCGTCGGCGAAAACGATCTGTCGGTAGCGCTGGCCGATCAGGAAACCGGTGAATGCTGTGATGGGCTGACGCCGCAGGGCCGTAATGCTAACTGCGGGGCAGAATCGGTGCTGGCTTGGCAGATGGCAACGCGCAGAATTCGCGATTTGCGAGCAACGAGCACCGTGCTGGACAGAGATTTTTCAGGGTTGGAAACGATGAACCTATTGTTCTGGGGGGTAGGGGCGAATGAGGCTTGAACTGGTTCAGCATCCCCTCCGCCTGAAGGCCGATCCCACGCGGGTTGTGGTCCGGCCGTTCAATCTGGCATGGCAGGCGACCGGAAGCGTTTCGAGCCGTCTTGGCCAACTGGTAGACCGCATTTTGGCGCTTGACCGGCGAACTGTGCGAACGGAACTGGCGCTAATCTATCAGGATTTCGAAAGCCGCCACTGGCAGACGCGCAATGTTTTCACCAATAGATTTGCTGTTGCTGCAGAACAACTGGGGCTTGATACACAATCGATCAGGGCAGAACGGCGGGAGTTAATCGGGGCCTATCTGTGCCACGAATACAGCTACGCATCTGCCGCCGTGATGAATCCGAGCATCACGCTGCATCCCGATCAAAGCGGCATGGAAGAAGGCGCGCACCGCATTATCATGACGTTTCGCGCAGTGGGCGAGGGGCATATCAGTTCGGTGGCGTTTCGTGAGGGCATCGTCACGGCAAAGCGGCATTTTGAATTGATGCCCTTGCCCCCGCTCGCGACCGCGGCGGCCCTTGCACAAAGCGACAATTCGTATGGCGAAGGCCCCGTCACGGTTTACCGTGATGAAGAGAGCAATATCTCAGGGACTGTGCTGTTTCCAGTAACCCAGGCGCAGCGAAATGGGCTTGAAGACCTGCGCATCACGCGCTTTCACAACCAAGCGGGCGAGCGTGAATGGCTTGGCACCTATACCGCCTATAGCGGCAGCGGAATTCAATCCGAGCTTCTGCGGACCAAGGATTTCAAGAGCTTTGAACTTATCCCGATGCGCGGGAGCGCCGCTGGCAATAAAGGCATGGCGCTGTTCCCGCGGATGTTTGGCGACGAATATCTGATGATCGGGCGGCAAGATGGCGAAAACCTGTTTCTGCTGCGTTCAAAAGACGTCACCGAATGGTCGAATGGTGAGCTGCTCCTCACCGCGAAGTATCCGTGGGAATTTGTACAGATCGGCAATTGCGGGCCGCCAATTGAACTCGATGAAGGCTGGCTGCTGCTGACCCACGGCGTCGGCGCGATGCGCAAATACGCGGTTGGCGCGGTGCTACTCGATAAGAACGATCCGAGCAAAGTTCTCGGGCGAACCGAACATCCGATCCTTTCCGCCGCCGATCAAGACCGCGAAGGCTACGTGCCCAACGTGGTCTATACCTGCGGCGCGATGCGGGTGGGGGGGGACATATTCATGCCCTATGGCGTCGCGGACAGTTCGATTGCCTTTGCCTTCATCTCGATAGAATCGCTGCTTGCTCAAATACGCTAAGGCTTGATCGACAATCGGGAATACTCCGACTGTCGCTAATTCGGGGCATTTCATAGCGCGCTGGCCCACTTGCATCCGATGATCGGGCTTTGCTCCATGGACAATCAAATTGCCTCGGCCTAAATTCGTGCCAATTCTTCGGCAATGCAAGCAAGGTGCACCCTGTGCGCTTATCTGCTGCACCAGCCTGTAAACGCATCAGGAGCACCATAATGACCGTCGCTCAAGACGTTGGACAAAACCTTCCATACCTGCGCCGCTATGCACGCGCGCTCACCGGATCGCAGCAGCACGGCGATGCCTTCGTTCGCGCCGCGCTTGAAGCATTGGTCGCGGAGCCCGCTTTGCTTAAGCGAACGCCATGCCCGCGCGTAGGCCTTTATCAGGTGTTTCATTCGATCTGGGATAACGCCCATATCGAAACCGAGGAGGATTTCGGGGATAGCCTGTCTGTCGAGCAAACCGTCCAGCAAAGGTTGGCCTCGGTCACGCCGGTCAGCCGTCAGGCCTTGCTTCTCACTACGCTTGAAGGCTTTGATCCTGCCGATGCGGGGCTAATTATGTCACTCGACGCCGGCGACGTTCACCGTCTTGCCGATGAAGCCATCAGCGAGATCGAACGGGAAACCACGACCGACGTTTTGATCATCGAAGACGAACCGCTGATTTCGTTCCAGCTCGAAGCGCTGGTTACCTCGCTCGGCCACACCGTGTGCGGCACGGCTGCAACGCGTGCGGAAGCGCGCGCTTGCGTTGCCAGACATCGTCCAGGCTTAGTATTGGCGGACATTCAATTGGCAGATGGCAGCTCGGGAATCGATGCCGTAAAAGACATCCTCGCCGACCTCGACATTCCCGTGATTTTCATCACCGCTTTCCCCGAGCGCCTGCTCACTGGCGAGCGCCCGGAGCCAACTTTCCTGATAACCAAGCCGTTTCTGGAAAACACCGTCAAGGCTGCGATCAGCCAAGCCATGTTTCTTAATTCAACGGCAGTACCATTGCTGGTCTAATCAACAAGCTGACGCCGGGCCAATCACCTTACATCTTGTGATGATGATGACGCATGTGGCGTTTCATGTGGTGTTTGTGGCGCATTGGCATAGTCATTGAACCCATTCCGCTGGTTGGTGCCTTTACGTCGGCTTCCCGCCGGGTGTTGGTGCATTGGTCCATCACTGTGTTTGAACAAGGCGGATAGACGGCCTGCGCGGCTGGGGCAGGATCAGACATTTGCGCCATTGCTGGAATACCGAAGCAAAGTGCAGACGCTACAGCGCCGATTTTCAAAACGTTCATGCCAATCATGAAATCTCTCCTATGGGATTGTTTGGGCTAGGCCGCGCGATATGTGGGGCCAGTCCCAGAGCTTATTAAACGTCCGAATCGTTCATTTGTTCCATGCCCTCCGTTCGATGGGGCTAACGCTTGACCGCCCGCGTTTTGTACCCACAGATGGGAGCATAGTCCATCGCAGCGCAAAAACACAAGACGACCAGTTGGGCCGAAGTCATGCTTGCTCAGCCAACAGAAGCAACACCCCGCGTTCGGCAGAACTAAGCCATTTTGTCGTGCGAGGCTGGCGTGTCGGAACGGGCAACTTTTCTGTCACCAGTTCGAGCACACGCGGGTGAATATACGATTTGCGGGCAATGGTTGCAGTGTTGCCGAGTTCTTGCGCCACGGCCTCCGCAACTGCGCGAATACCGATCTGCTCGCCGCGATCCTGCGCAGCGCACCATTCGGAGTAAGCAACGACGGTGCCGCCCCAGGTGCGAAAATCCTTGGCGCTGAATTCCTCGCTGGTTTGCCCGCGCAGATAATCATTCACATCGCCTGACGTGACCTGACAAACGCGCCCATCGGAATCTTGATACTGAAATAAATTTTGCCCGCGCAAATCTTGGCAGCGTTGACGTGACCCCCAACCTTCATCCAGTTGCGATTAGAGTCTCGGCAGTGTTGTTGCCCACGTGGGCAGGTGAAGCAAGGGGCTGCGTAGCGTAGCCTCC
>JAYVNC010000038.1:0-7159 GCA_043758655.1 Novosphingobium sp. | reverse complement strand
AAGTTCAGGGTGACGAAAAAGGTAGAGAAGTTGGATGCGGCCAACTGCAATTCACTTCACCAATCACCCGCAAGTGCTTGCTTTTTGCCTGACCCGGTGCTAGCCGCGCCCCGCATTTGACCGATCCTTCACGGATTCGGAGCGCTGTTCTATAGTCTTTTTATGGCTAATCCCCCGATTCGGGCGGGCTTTGTCATTCGGTTTTTTTGAGGTGTGGCTTTTTATGCAAATTATGGTTCGCGACAACAACGTTGATCAGGCCCTTCGTGCGCTGAAGAAGAAGTTGCAGCGCGAAGGCGTTTATCGCGAGATGAAATTGCGCCGCCATTTTGAGAAGCCGTCGGAAAAGCGCGCCCGTGAAAAGGCCGCCGCTGTCCGCCGTGCTCGCAAGATGGACCGTAAGCGTATGGAGCGCGACGGCTCCAAGTAGGCTTGAACCTTCAGCACTGTTAAGCCATTAGGGCGCGGCATTAGCCTGCGCCCTTTTTGCTATCTGCCTTCCAGGATGTTTTGATGACCGAAATCACCCGCGTGCCTTTGTTGCCCATCGCCAAGGGCTCACTGCTCAAGATTTGGCTGGGGGTAGCGTTGGTTATCGCTGCCGGGGTTTGGCTCGCGGGCGCATCAATGCCGGCGCTGGTCAAAGTGAAAACGGTTCACGCCGGGGAAGGCGCATCGCCCGGCATGGGCGATGTTGCGATTATCAATTATAAAGGCATGCTCAAGGACGGCACCGTGTTTGACGAGCAGCAGCAGGCACCGCTGCCATTGCAAGGCGTGGTTCCCGGCTTTACCAAGGCGCTGATGCAGATGCAGACGGGCGGCAAGTACCACGTCATCATTCCCGCCAAGCTTGGCTATGGTGATCGTCAGACTGGACCCATCCCGCCGAACAGTGATCTGATTTTCGATATTGAACTCTTGCAGTTCATGCCGGTGCAGGAATTCCAGCAGAAGATGCAGATGATGCGCCAGATGCAGCAACAGCAGATGCAACAGCAAAGGGGTGGGGCTCCGGGCGGCCCTCCGGGTTCAGGCGGCGCGGGCGGCGGTCCTGACCAGTTGCCGCAGGGCGCTGGCCCGCCTGAAGGCGCTCCGCAGCAGTAAGTTTGCATTCATCTGAGAGGGTAACCGGCCATGTCAGTCGATACCGCCACCGTGGCCAAAATTGCCGCGTTGGCCTGCATCAAAGTTACCGACGCCGAGCTCGCCGCGATGGTGCCCGAGCTGAACGGTATCCTCGCCTGGGTCGAACAGCTCGGTGAAGTTGACGTCACGGGCGTAGAGCCGATGACGGCGGTGATCGAAAACCACCTGCGATTGCGCGATGATGTGGTCGGGGCCGATCCGCTGACCGCTGGCGGGCGGCGCGATGCGGTTTTGGCTAATGCTCCGGCGGCGGAACACGGGTTTTATGGCGTGCCCAAGGTGATTGAGTGATGGGTATTTGGATTTTCGTGCGGGCCTTGACGCGCGTGGTTGGGCTACGCCCGCCTGCGGCTCGACAGGCTCAGCATGAGCGGGCGTGGATATGAATACTCTTTTTGCCCCTTACCCAATCCCAAATCCCGCTCATGCTGAGCCTGTCGAAGCACCCGCGCTGACACAAGGACTGGACGCATGACAGAGCTAACCGATCTTGGCGTGGCCGCGATCCGCGATGGCGTTGCCGCTGGCACCTTCACCGCTGTCGAAGTCGCCGAAGCGTTCAATGCCAATGTCGCCGCCGCGCAAACTGCGCTCAACGCCTTTATCATTGCAACCCCCGATGCCGCAATCGCCGCAGCCGCCAAGGTCGATGCAGACCGCGCCGTAGGCAAGCCTCTGGGCAAGCTGGCAGGCGTACCCATCGGCATGAAAGACCTGTTCGCCACCAAAGGCGTGCAAACTACGGCGGCGAGCCACATTCTTGAGGGCTTCATCCCCGAATACGAAAGCACCGTCAGTCAAAAATTGTGGGACGCGGGCGCAGGCATGCTCGGCAAACTCAATCTCGATCAGTTCGCGATGGGCTCATCAAACGAAACCAGCTATTTCGGCAACGTTGTCTCCCCATGGAAGCGAAATGATGGCGGTAACGCGGCGATGGCCCCCGGCGGGTCATCCGGCGGCAGTTCCGCCGCCGTTTCCGCGCGGCTCTGCCCGGCGGCGACAGGTACGGATACCGGCGGCTCAATCCGCCAGCCCGCAGCCTTCACCGGCATTGCTGGTATCAAGCCGACCTATGGCCGCTGCTCGCGCTGGGGCATTGTCGCCTTCGCCTCCTCGCTCGATCAGGCCGGGCCAATGGCGCGCGATGTTACCGACTGCGCAATTATGCTCGGCGTTATGGCGGGATTTGACCCTAAGGATTCGACCAGCCTCGATTTGCCGGTGCCAGATTGGGAAGCCGCGCTTTCGAGCGATATGCGCGGCAAAAAGGTTGGCATTCCCAAAGAATACCGCGTCGATGGCCTTGATGCAGACGTAGCGAAATCTTGGGATCAGGGTATCGCTTGGCTGAAAGATGCGGGCGCGGAAGTGGTCGAGTTTTCGCTGCCGCACACCAAATATGCGCTCCCCGCCTATTACATCATCGCCCCTGCCGAAGCCTCGTCAAACCTCGCGCGCTATGACGGCGTGCGCTATGGCTTGCGCGATTTACCAGATGGCGCTGGCTTGCAGGATATGTACGCCGCCACCCGTGCTGCGGGGTTTGGGGCAGAGGTCAAGCGCCGGATTATGATCGGCACTTATGTGCTCTCAGCGGGGTTCTACGATGCCTATTATACGCAGGCGCAGAAGGTCCGCACGCTCATCGCCCGCGATTTTGATGCGGCGTTCAAGCTCTGCGACGTGATCCTTGCGCCAACCACGCCAACCGCCTCGTTCGGGCTGGGCGAGATGGTGTCTGATCCGCTGGCGATGTACCTCAACGATGTGTTCGCGGTGCCAGCCTCGCTCGCTGGCCTGCCGGCAATGTCAGTCCCCGCCGGACTGAACGCGCAGGGCCTGCCGCTGGGCTTGCAGATCATCGGCAAGGCGTTTGACGAGCAGGGCGTGCTCAATGCCGGGTTGGCGATTGAAGCGCGCGCTGCTTTCACGGCGCGGCCGGATAGGTGGTGGTAATCCGGCGGCCATGCGGTTCTAGCGTTACTATTGCCCGGAGAAACGCCGTATGAACCGTCTGTTCGATCTGCTGGGTGTCTGCTTTATTGCCGTGTTCGCTCCGGTGTTTAAACTGCTTGCACGGCGGCGTTACACCTTGCCCCGGGTGCAGCGCATATCTGACCGGATCGGCATTCAGCTGCGTTCAACGCATTATTATGAGCCTACCTATCGGCTAGCAGATTTGCCCGATGACACGCGCAGCGAACGCCATTTACCGGGTATTCGCCTTGAGGCTGCAAGCCAGATCACGCTGCTGCGCCAGCTGCGTTATGGCGATGAACTGGCGGCATTTCCTTTGCTGCCACCGGGGCCGGGGCAGTTCGGCTGGCGCAATGGGATGTATGAATTTGGCGACGGGGAGATATATTATAGCCTCGTTCGCCATTTGCGTCCGCGCCGGATTATCGAAATTGGTTCGGGCAGTTCAACCTTGCTGGCGCTCGCGGCTGCGGCGGTCAATGCGCGCGAGGATGATGGCGCTCAAACCGAGATCACCTGCATCGAACCCTACGCAAACGCTTGGCTGGCGAGCAGCGGCGCGAAACTGATCGCCCAACGGGTCGAAGACCTTGATCTGTCGTTGTTCGATGTGCTTGAAGCTGGCGACATCCTGTTCATTGATAGCAGCCACGTGATCCGTCCATTTGGAGACGTGATTTGCGAAATTCTGCAAATCCTGCCGCGATTAAAGCCGGGTGTGTGGGTTCATGTCCACGACATCTTCACGCCGCGTGATTATCTCGAAGTCTGGCTGCGTGACGAGCGGCGGCTGTGGAACGAACAGTATCTGCTTGAGGCCTGGATTAGCGGCAATGCCAGCGTGGAAATTGTCTGCGCGCTCAATTGGCTCAAACATAACCATTTTGAGGAATTGGCGGCTGCCTGCCCGCAGCTTGCACTCAACCCGCAAACCGAACCGGGAGCATTCTGGATGCGTATATGTTGATTCAGAATGCGGCATCGCATGTTTTCAAGCGGTTTAGGGCATGCCATTGAGCGCTCTGACAAAAAGTGTTACCTAGGTAACACTGGAGATCTGCGGTGAATGCCCAAACCAAAATCGAGCATGAGACTACGGTCAATATGACCGTAAAAGGACAGGTCTTGATTCCCAAGGCACTGCGTGAACGCAATGGTCTAATCCCCGGTGCAGCCGTTCGAGTGGGCTTGAATGATCGCGGCGAAACAGTCGTTCTGCCCGCTGAGACCATCGAACAAAAAGAGGCGCGGATTCGCACGGCGCTTAACAGTCTGGTGGGACGCTATCCGGTGGGAATGGGGACCGACGCCTACATGAATTGGCTGCGGGGTGACTTGGAGCCGTGATCCTGATCGAATCAAACGTTATCATAGACGTGATCAATAACGAGGCCGAATGGAAGGACTGGTCGATGGGCCAGATCGCTCATCTCTGCGCACGCGATCATGTTGCCGTAAACGAGATCGTTGTCGCCGAAGTCGCCCCATCGATGGGTTCGCTCGAAGTATTTCACGAGGAAATCGGAAGGCTAGGTATCGTGGTCGAATCTCTTTCAGATCGCGCGGCATTTACGGCGGGGGCAGCCTTCCGCAGCTATCGAATGACCCGGCGCATCGCAGGCAAGGCAATCCTTGCCGATTTTTTCATCGGGGGCCATGCCGAAGTGCTGGGTGCCGCAATCCTCACGCGCGATCCGCGATTTTATCGCACCTACTTTCCCTCCGTTCCCCTAATCACCCCGAAGAAAGACGAAAATGACTGAATCCGCATACCGCATCCACGGCGCAACCGGCGAATGGGAGGTCGTTATCGGCCTTGAAGTCCATGCGCAGGTGACCTCCCATTCAAAGCTATTTTCCGGCGCGGCGACCGCGTTTGGGGCTGAGCCCAATTCACAGGTTAGCCTCGTCGATGCGGCGATGCCGGGGATGCTGCCGGTGCTCAACCGCGAATGTATCCGACAGGCGGTACGCACCGGTCTCGCGATTGATGCGCAGATCAACAAGTGGTCGCGGTTTGACCGGAAGAACTATTTTTACGCCGATCTGCCGCAGGGCTATCAGATCAGCCAGCTTTACCACCCGATTGTCGGCGAAGGGCAGATCGACATAACGCCCGATGACAAGGCACCCGATGTGGTGAAAACCATCGGCATTGAGCGCATTCATGTCGAGCAGGACGCGGGCAAGCTGATGCACGATCAGCATCCGACGATGTCCTATGTCGATCTCAACCGTTCGGGCGTGGCGCTGATGGAAATCGTCAGCCGCCCTGATATGCGCTCACCCGCAGAAGCCGGGGCCTATCTTTCCAAGCTGAGGACGATCCTGCGTTATGTCGGCTCGTGCGATGGCAATATGGATCAGGGATCGATGCGCGCAGATGTGAATGTGTCAGTGCGGCGGCCGGGCGAGGAACTGGGCACGCGGACCGAGACCAAGAACGTCAATTCGGTGCGCTTCGTCATGGCGGTGGTCGAAAGCGAAGCGCGGCGTCAGGTCGGCGTGATTGAGGACGGCGGCCGGATCGCGCAGGAAACCCGGCTTTACGACCCCGACGAGAACGAAACCCGATCAATGCGATCGAAGGAAGACGCGCACGATTATCGCTATTTTCCCGATCCCGATCTGCTGCCGCTGGTGCTCGAAGACGCGTTTGTTGAGGAATGCCGCGCGAGCCTGCCCGAACTGCCCGATGCCAAACGCGCGCGGTATGAAAATGTGCTGGGCCTCGCGCCCTATGCCGCCGGTGTGCTCACCGCCGATGTCGAAACAGCGCGCTGGTTTGAGGCGCTGGTTGGTGCGGCGGCAAAGGCTGCGGGCAAGAGCGAGGCTGATCTGGCCAAGCAGGCAAGCAACTGGCTGATCTCTGAACTGTTCGGCGCGCTCAACAAGATCGGCAAAAGCCTTGAGGATTCGCCGATCACTCCGGCAGCGGGCGCGGAATTGCTGGCGCTCATCGCCGATGGCACAATCTCCGGCTCAATCGCCAAGCTGGTGCTGGAAAAGATGCTGGAAACGGGCGATGGCGCTGCCGTGATCGTCGAACGCGAAGGCCTCAAACAGCAAAGCGACAGCGGCGCAATCGAAGGCGTCGTCGCAAAAGTGCTCGCCGATAATGCCGACAAGGTCGAACAGTACCGCGCAGGCAAGGAAGCCCTGTTCGGCTTCTTCGTCGGCCAGACGATGAAGGCCATGCAGGGCAAAGCCAACCCGCAGGTGGTGAACGAGGCGGTGAAGAAGAGGCTGGGCTGAAGCCTTTGCGGCAAGCGATGCTTGTGATAGCATCCATAAAATGAACCGTTTGGCACAAATTGATACGGCGAAAGGCACGCAACACTACCATGTGACTGCGGACGATTATATTCGCATGATCGGTGCTGGTGCCTTTGGCGATGCCCGTGTCGAGCTTGTCGAGGGGGAGCTTATTGAGATGGCGCCATCTGGCATGGAGCATGGTCGAAAAAATGGCGATTTAGCTGTGGATTTGGGAATTTTGTACCGTCCGCTGGGGTGCTCAATCTACATCGATACTATCATAGAGCTAACCGAGGCGACGGTGCGCGCGCCCGACATTGCTGTTGCTGATATTGATATCGGTGACAGGAAAAACCTCCTCCCCGCCGACATCCTCCTCGCTGTCGAAATCGCCCAATCCACGCTCGCCGAAGACCTTGGCCGAAAGCGCATTGACTATGCCTCGGCGGGCATCCGTCATTACTGGGTCGTCGATATTGAAGGCCGCCGCGTCCATACCTACGCTGATCCGCAAGGCGCAGACTATGCCGCGATCAAGGTTTTCGCATGCGGTGAAGTCATCCCGGTGCCGGGAGCAAGCGGGACGATTGTTGTTGCCTAGGTGGCTTTCGCAATGAGCGAGGATATTCTCGACAGTTGGTATTTGCCCCCTTGCCAAAAGCCTTCCCCCCCATCATTCTAACCTTGGGAATGATGGGGAATTTCAATGCAGATCAAGATATTCCGTGGCTTCGTCACTGGCATCGCAGGCTTGTGTCTGATTTCCGCCGCC
>JAYVNC010000037.1:0-2259 GCA_043758655.1 Novosphingobium sp. | reverse complement strand
GTAAAGCGCCCGGTGGCTTTCACCATGCCCGACAGGGGCACTCCAGCGGCCTGCCAGTGGATTGTGATCATGCGGTTGAGTGGTAGCCCGATCTTTGCGGCATGGCGCTCAGCGGCCTTTAGTTTGCCAATTTGAGCGGCTGTCAGTGCATGGCTTTCCCGGTCGGCACGGTTGCGCGCGCCGCCCCTGCCGTGGCTCTGAGCGGAAAGGGCTGCCCCACCAGAGGTTAGGTAACTAATGGCAAGCCCCGTGCCAGTTTCGACAATGGGCAGTTTTGTGGGATTTTCGGGTAATGGCGGAGCGATTGAAACTTCACCGAATTGGCGAAACGGTGAAGTTTCAATGCTGCCGCCGTGGCGGTTGCGATCTTTTAATCGGGCCACGGCGGCGAGCATCATCGGGCGACCCAGACAATAGCAGCTTTGCCGGTGCTATTCGGCCTTCGCTGCCCGCTGTCACGAATCAGCCCCTTGCGTTTCAGCTCGCTGGTGCGCGGCTGGATTGACCAGCGATCCATGCCCAGCCGCGCCGACAGTTCATCGGCGGTGAGGCCAAGCCAGCCAGCATCGCGGATTGCGCCCTCTGCCATGCGTTGAAGCCGCCCCAGCTTGGGTGCAATGGCATCTGCAGCGGCAATGGACGTTTCCACGTTCCGGTGCCCCGGTGCATCGGGATAGGTGCTCATGGCGCGCCTCCTTCAGCCAGTGGCGGCAAGCCTGCCCGGTCGAGCAACTTCACCAGCCAAACGCGCTGCCGGTCGCTAAGGATCGGGGCAACACAAACATGCCCAAGGAAGCCCGCCGTCTTGTGCGGGAGGTCCGGGCATTGGCTAAGCAGTGCAAGCGCGGCTGGCCTGTGATGGGGAAAGGATCGCTCAATCATCGTTGCAGCCCTCCCCAAAGCAGAGCCACGCGTAATCCCGCGCAAGCCAGGGGTTCAGACCAAAGCGGGAAGCAAACAATTGCGCCCGCTTGTCCGGGGTGGTAGGGAAATGAAGCGACAGCCCTCCAAAGCAATCGCGCGAAGCCCCGGCGTTGCAACCGCCGGGGTTTTGCATATCTGGGATCATAGTTCATGCCCCCGCCTGATATGCGGGCAGGCTGGCCAGATAGGCTTGCAGATCGGCATAGTTGAAAAGTGTTCGCTTACCTGCCTTCCGCGCGGTGAGATCCCCACGCTTTAGAGCTTCATAAAGGCGCGTCCGTGAGAAACCCGTCGCCTCGACAGCGTGCGGGACGGTTACGAAAATTGGATCAAGCTTTGCTGGATTGTATTTTGGCATCTTCCATACTCCACCGCACGATGCGGTAGAGCGGACCTATGGCGTTCTAGGGAACACAGTTACGGACACTCGCCGGGCATTCCAGCGGCGAGTATCCGGATAGTATCATAAACCGGGAATAAAGTCCGGATTGAAGGTGACGGGCGCTCGGTCGTGCCGCCTTTTCATCTCGCTAATCAACGCCTCCAGATCGGGGATGTCCCCTTCTTCGAATGCCAGCCAGACCATGCGCTGATAAAAGTCTGTGAACGTATTTAGCTGGACCGGCTCGAACGTGGCTTCGAATATTGGAAACAGGTATTGCGCCCTTTCGATGCGGAGTTCGCGGCGTTCCGCCTCTCGCCATCGCGGCGGTTGGGCCTCCGTTGCTTCTGCCGCCCGATGAAGAAAGCTGCCAAGCCAATCCAGCTCTGCAAGAGCGGCGTTAAATCTCCGATGATCGGCAGGATCGCCGATAGTGATCCCATCCCCTACTTCGTTGCCGCCTTCGCCATCCCAACACCGCCACGCGTGATCCCATATTCGGGAATCGGAACATGGCGAACGCTGCCAAATCGCAAGCCATGCCTCTTTTGCGGTGGTGGCAAGTCCCTTCAGTTCATCCCGAACGTCGGCATTCTTCGGCCGATCCGGCGTCTCACCCACGTTCCTTAAGGTCGCCGCAAGCGCGCGACGCACTGCCATTGCGAGCCAATCCGTTGAACGGTTCCTCACGCGCGGCAGCGCAAAGCCATCTAGCGCATCCGCTACGGCTTGAGGCGTCACCTTAGGGAGCATGTGGTCGCGGTATATGAACGCGTTAAGTTCACTTTTGTCGGCTAAGCTCATGCCGCCGCTCCCCGTATTGGCGAAACCTTGGCGCCAGCCGCGCCGCCACTGGCGCAGTATGTCGCCCAATCGGCCATAAGCCGCCGCCGCTTATCAAACATATCGCCGCGCCGGTAAGCCGCTTCGGACTTGTTGCCGATCACATGGGC
>JAYVNC010000036.1:0-2265 GCA_043758655.1 Novosphingobium sp. | reverse complement strand
TCACCGCCCGCAGCGCGCAGACGCAATCGTAGGTGCGGTGATCGCCCATTACGCCGACGGTGCGCACTGGAAGTAGAACGGCGAAGGCTTGCCAGATTTCGTCATAAAGCCCTGCCTTGCGGATTTCATCGAGGTAGACCGCGTCGGCCTTGCGCAGGATGTCGCAGCGTTCCTGGGTAACCTCGCCGGGGATGCGGATGGCGAGGCCGGGGCCGGGGAACGGGTGGCGGCCGACGAAAATTTCGGGCAGGCCAAGCTCGCGCCCGAGCACGCGGACCTCGTCCTTGAACAGTTCGCGAAGCGGCTCGACCAGCTTCATGTTCATCCGTGCGGGCAGGCCGCCGACATTGTGGTGGCTTTTAATCGTCACCGATGGCCCGCCGGTGAAGGAAACGCTCTCGATCACGTCGGGGTAAAGCGTGCCTTGGGCGAGAAAATCCGCGCCGCCGATCTTGCGCGCCTCTTCCTCAAACACATTGACGAATTCGCCACCGATGAATTTGCGCTTGGCCTCTGGATCGGTGAGGCCATCAAGCCCGGCCATAAACCGCGCCTCGGCATCGACCACCACCAGTGGGATGTTGTAGTGATCGCGGAACAGATCCTGCACCTGTGCGCGTTCATTCAACCGCAGCAGCCCATGATCGACGAAAACGCAGGTCAGTTGTTCACCGATAGCCTCGTGAATCAAAACAGCGGCAACCGCAGAATCGACCCCGCCCGAAAGCCCGCAGATCACCCGGCCAGTGCCCACCTGCGCGCGAATATCGGCGATCTTGGTGGCGCGGAATTCTGCCATCGTCCAGTCACCAGCAAGCCCGCAGATAGTGTGGACGAAGTTGCTGAGCAGTTTCGCCCCATCGGGGGTGTGGACCACCTCAGGGTGAAACATCGTCGTGTAGTAACGCTTGGCTTCGTTGACGCAGATGGCGAATGGCGCGTTTGGCGATGTGCCGATGATCTCGAAGCCTTCGGGCGACTCGGTCACACGGTCACCATGGCTCATCCACACCGGATAGTGCCCGCCGACTTCCCATATTCCATCGAACAGTGGCGAGGGCTTGAGGATCTCGACATCTGCGCGTCCGAATTCCGCCGCGTGGCCGCCCTCCACCGTGCCGCCGAGCTGAACGCAGAGCGTTTGCTGGCCATAGCAGATCGCGAGGATCGGCAGGCCTGAATCAATCACGCATTGCGGCGCACGCGGGCTGCCATCTTCGGTCACCGATGCCGGGCCGCCCGAAAGGATGATCCCCTTAGGCTGCATCCGCGCGAAGGCTGCTTCGGCGGAATTGAACGGGGCGATTTCGGAATAGACCCCTGCTTCGCGCACGCGCCGCGCGATCAGCTGGGTCACTTGGCTGCCGAAATCGACGATAAGAATGGAATCGGAAGGCTGAACAGACATGCCGCGCGGATAATCGCGGCTCGCCGTGCTGTCCAGCGCAGCGACGCGGTGATCCCCCACGAGGCTTTTGCATTCGATTTACGTGTTAGGGTTATGAACGCTTGACTTATAATAAGCATCAATATATTAATATGGGTAAGGAAGTGGTCCAACGATCACGAACCACAAATAAATCAGCCCGTTACCGAGACGAATCGGCTGGGGGCAGAAAAATAGGAGAATTATCATGAGCAATCCCGTCCAAACGGTTTTTAGCATAATCGCCGCAGTACTTATGAGCACATTGGGCTTCGCCATCACTCTGATCTGACAAATCCCCCCGGGGAAACACCCCCCCGAGCAAACTTGGCCTGCTCAGACGCAAGGCCTGTAAAGGCCGCCCAATGACAATCGGGCGGCCATTTTTTGTTGTGTGTCTTCGGAGTAGGGTGCGCAGAGTGGCAAGTTGCATTTCATGCAACTACCTTGGCAGTCTTTGCGCGTGTAATCTCTATCAAATTAGTTATGTTGCAAATGCGAAACAAAATCGCAATCGCAACACAACAGGAGATATCCCATGCAGCGCATGTTGATGATCGTGTTGCCGGTGATCCTCGCCGCTACTACCAGCGGCATTTTCTTCACTGCGGCGCTCGTCTGAGAGTCAGGGCAACACCCCAAAAAATCGGCCGTCCGGCAAAACCGGGCGGCCTTTTTTGTTTGTCCTTTGCGCGGTAGTCGGTGCCAGCCCGCTCCCCCACCTGGCTACCCATAGGTTACCTATTGTGGCATGGCGGGGTGAGGGTGCGGGCTGGCACCGACTATTCAGCAAGGCTGAATCAAACCTAAAATGTCTTGTGAATACCCCCGAAGAACCC
>JAYVNC010000035.1:0-7215 GCA_043758655.1 Novosphingobium sp. | reverse complement strand
CCCTTGCCGAAGCTGCGCTCGCCCATCAGCAGCGCCCGGTGCTGATCCTGCAGCGCGGCGGCGACGATTTCTGATGCTGATGCTGAACCTGCGTCAATCAGCACGATAATCGGCATGCCCTTGGCGGCATCGCCCTTGAACACCGATTCGGCGCGGTAGTATTCGTTCTCTGACGCGACGCGGCCGCGCTGCGAAACGATGTCGCCTTGGGTGAGGAACAGATCGGACAGCGCCACGGCTTCATCGAGCGAGCCGCCGGGGTTCTGCCGCAGATCGAGCACCAGCCCGGTCATCTTGCCCGCACTTTCCTTTTTCATGTCGGTAATCGCCTGATTGACGAAATTGCCGACGTCCTTGCTGAATTCGTTGACCGTAATCACCCCGACGCCGTCGGTCAGTTTATGTGTCACCGGCTCGAGCGAGATCACCGCGCGGGTGACCGTTATATCGAGCGGTTCATCGCGGCCAGCGCGGTAAATCGTCAGGCGGATCTTGGTTCCCGCCTCTCCGCGCATCCGCGTCACCGCCTCGTCAAGCGGAATGCCATAGATCAGCTTGCCATCAAGGTGCGTGATGAAATCACCTGGCTTTACCCCCGCCGCCGCCGCTGGGCTGCCGCGCATGGGCGAGACGACTTTGACCGTATCCTGATCTTGAACCACCGAAAGGCCGAGCCCGGGGTAGGAGCCATCGATCAGCGTATCGAGCCGCTGGAGGCTTTGCCCTTCGAGATATTCCGAATGCGGATCGAGGCTGGCAAGCATGCCATCAATCGCGCCCTTGATCAGCTTGTCATCATCGGTCTTGTCAACATAGTCAGCCTTGACCAGCTGGTAAATGTTGAAAAGCTTGCTGAAATCGGGGCCCGAGCGGCCATCGACTGCGGCCAGTCCGGCGGTTGCTGCGGGGAGCAACGAAACCGCCCCAACCAGCAGCGCGGCGCGGGTGAAGGCAGAGATTTTTCCAGCCATGGCTTAAGCCTTTCGTGTGAATTTGAAGCGATTCTATAGGTTGGCGCAGGTTAACGCCAGATGGCACGCGATGTCGTTGGTAGAATTGCTGCGATTTTGTCGCTTCTCCGCGTCTCCGTGCGAAATCACTGCAATTTGGCGAAATCGAGCGGGTTCACCGCCTCCCCATCGCGGCGCAGTTCAAGGCTGACCATTGGGCGGCCCGGGCCCGTGATCCCGATGGGCGAGCCCGCCACCAGCTCATCGCCGATATGCGCATCGAGCTGCGACAGCCCGGTAATCAGGCTGGTCCAGCCATTGCCATGATCGATGATGACGATTGCGCCGTAGCCGCGATAGGGCCCGGCAAAGGCGACCCGCCCCGCAGCCGGGGCGACGGCCTGCGCACCTGAGCCTGTGGCCAGCGCAATCCCGCGCGATGTCGGCCCGCCGTGGCTGGCTGCGCCGAATCCGGCCACCAGCCTGCCTTGGACGGGCAGAATAAACGCGGGCGCAGATGTGGGGGTAGCCGAAGCAGACAGATCGCCAAAGCCCGAGACCTGCGCCTGCGCCTGCGCCGGATTATCAGGGCGGATCACCGGCCCCGGCAACCGCATCAGTTCGGCGCGCAAGGCTCCCGCGCGGCCAAGGTCAGCGGTTAAACCATCAAGATCGCGCGCCTGTTCGGCAAGGCTGAGCGCACGCTCGGCTTCACGGTCAGCATCGCCGCTCGCCGAACGCAACGATAGACGCTGCTGGGTTTCTAGGGAGACAAGCGTTTGCCGCCGCTGGCCAAGTTCGGCCTGTTCGGTGTGCAGCGCGGCGAGTGCGACCTCGGCGCTGGCCTTGAGTGCTTTACCTTTCGCGATCTCACCGCGCAGCGAGGCGGTGCGCTTTTGCACTTCAGGCAGCATGGTATCGAGCATCGCGCGCATATGCATCGAATCGCGCAGCGACCCCGGACGCAGCAAGGCAAACACCATCGGGCGGCGTGACAGCCGCTGCAAGGCACCGGTGAGCCGCACCACGGGGAATTGGCGCGCAGCCAGCTTGGCGCGAAGCGTCTCGCGCTGCTTATCGATCAGGCGAATATCGGCCTGTCGCGCGGCCACTTCGGCCTGGGTTTCCTGAATGCGCGCGGCGGCAGCGGCGGCTTGACGCCCGGTGCGGTCTGCCGCTGCTCCGGCCTCTGCGGCTTGTTTTTCAAGCCGCTCAGCGCGCGCACGAGCGGCAGAGCTTTGCTGCTGGGCTTCGATCAGCGCGGCGCGCGCTTCGCCTGCATCGGTGAGGTCAGCGCTTTGCTGTGCACCGAGCGACACCGCGAGAACCGCCAGCGCCACACAGGCGGCGGAAATGATAGGAAAGGCGCGCATCGCCGCGCCTTATCCCGAACGGTGATAGGGATGACCAGCCAAAATGCTGGTGGCCCGCCACAATTGTTCCGCGAGCATCGCGCGAGCGAGCATATGCGGCCAGGTCATGCCGCCAAAAGCGATCAGCAGATCAGCCGATTCGCGCAGAGTGTCGCCGTGGCCATCAGCCGCGCCGATCATAAACCGCGCCTCACGAACGCCATCATCACGCCAACGCCCGAGCAAGGCTGCGAAGGCTTCGGACGACATATGATCGCCGCGCTCATCGAGCAAAACATCGCGCGAAGGCGTCATCGTGGGCGGCGGGATAGTGCCGCCCACGTCGGGCAGTTCGGTTAGCTTGAAAGGCCATGCAATGCGTTTGGCATAGCGATCAACCAGTTCGCTCTCAGGCGAACGGCCAATCTTTCCTCGTGCGATTATGTGGAGCCTCACGCGGCTCCCGCATCACCAAAGCCCCACATCCGTTCAAGGTTGTAGAAGGTGCGCACTTCGGGGCGGAACAGGTGGATAACGATATCACCAGCATCAACCAACACCCAGTCAGCCGCCGGAAGCCCTTCGATCCGGCAATGGCCAAAGCCGCCATGCTTGATCCGCTCGGCCAGCTTTTGCGCCATGGCTGCGACCTGCCGGGTCGAACGGCCCGAGGCAATCACCATGAAATCGGCAATCGTCGATTTGCCTTCGAGCGGGATCGAGACAATTTCTTGCGCCTGATCATCGTCGAGCGAGCGCAGAACCAGTTCGTGGAGCGAACCCGGCTCGGATGCAGGGAGCGCGGGGGCCGAAAGTGTGGAGTTAGCACCGAGGCTGTCCTTGGGAGGCATGATCGGCTCTGATTGTACTTGTGTCATTGCGGGGAAATCGGCTCCTCTGGCCGGGGAAAATCTAGGCTGCGGTGCGTGACGGAATCACGCAGCGAGCGGACGGAAAGGCGGCTGGCCCACATTGGGTCGGCGCGGCGAATGGCGGTTGCCGAACGCGAATCGGGATCGAATCGCAATATCACCAGCGCAGGCGCGCTCCATTCCACCGGGGACTTCAGGCTGGCAGCAGTCCGCCGGTAACGGGAGAGCCAGGCCATGGCGGGGCTCGCCAGTGCAGCGCTATCATAGCCCGGACGGGCGATCACGGCAATCGGAACGATTCGTGCGAGTTTTCGCCAGTCGCGCCAGCGGTGAAACTGCGCGAGATTGTCTGCCCCCATCAGCCAGATGAAGCGCCGTTTGGGCCAGCGGCGGACGATTTTTGCCACGGTATCGACTGTAAATCGCGTGCCGAGTTCGCGTTCAATCGCGGTGACACGAATCGGGGCGCGGCGGGCCTGTGCCTGCGCTGAGGCAAAGCGTGCGGGCAAAGGCGCCATGCCTTTTACCGGCTTTAACGGATTGCCGGGCGAAACCAGCCACCAAGCCTCATCAATCCCCAGCGCCGCAAGCGCGAACAGGGTAATCCGGCGGTGCCCCCCGTGGCCTGGGTTAAAGCTGCCACCGAGAAGCGCGGTGGTGATCAGGGGCGGACCTGTCCGGTGCCCCGGACCAGCCATTTATACGTCGTCAGCCCTTCGAGCGCGACCGGCCCGCGCGCGTGCAGCCGCCCGGTAGCAATGCCGATTTCCGCGCCGAGGCCAAACTGGCCGCCATCGGCAAATTGCGAGCTAGCGTTGACCATGACGATTGCCGAATCGACTTCATTCAGGAACCGCTCGGCAGCCGCGTCATCACTGGTGACAATGGCATCGGTGTGGTTCGAGGAATGCCGCGCAATGTGATCGAGCGCAGCGTCCAGCCCATCGACCACTGCCACCGACAGAATGGCGTCAAGATATTCGCAGTCCCAGTCATTGGCGCTGGCCCGCGTGATCCGGGCATCGAGCGCGGCGGCGCGGGCATCACCGCGAAGCTCGCACCCGGCATCGAGAAGCCCCGCCACCACGCTTTGCGCTCCGGGAAACTGCGCGTCGATCAACAACGTTTCCATCGCCCCGCAAATCCCGGTGCGGCGCATCTTGGCGTTGAGCGCAATGCCTGCCGCCATTGCCGGATCGGCGGAGGAATGAACGTAGGTGTGGCAAATGCCATCGAGGTGCGCGAGCACCGGGACGCGGGCATCGGCCTGCACCCGCGCCACCAGACTTTTGCCGCCGCGCGGGACGATCATGTCGATCAGGCCAGAGGCGGTGAGCATTGCGCCCACAGCCGCGCGGTCTTGCGTTGGCACCAGTTGAACCGCATCGGCAGGTGCGCCTGCATCAGCCAGCCCGCGAACAAACGCGCCAAGAATCGCGCGGTTTGAATTGACCGCTTCGCCCCCCCCCCGCAGCAGCACCGCGTTGCCTGAGCGAAAGCACAGCGCAGCGGCATCGGCGGTCACATTGGGCCGGCTTTCGTAGATAATCCCGATCAGGCCAATCGGTACGCGAACCCGGCTGAGCGCGAGGCCGCTTGGCGGAGTCGATCTATCGATCACCTGACCCACCGGATCGGGCAGCGCCGCAACCGCATCAACCGCATCGGCCATATCTGCCAGCCGCGCAGGATCGAGCCGCAACCGGTCAAGCATCGCCCCACTAAGCCCGCTCGCTTCGCCCGCTGCAACATCGCGTGCATTGGCGGCGAGGATCATGGCTTCATCGGCGCGCAAGGCCGAAGCTGCACCACGTAGCGCCGCCCCCTTAGCCTCATCGCTCATCTGCGCGAGCGCGCGCTGCGCCGCACGGCCGCCGAGCGCAAGCCGCTCAATCAGCGCTTCGGGCGACAGGTCTTGAGGAACGGGATTTGCATTTGAGGACATGGCTGAGCCGCCTATCACCGCCACGCGCAATTGTCAGCCGTCGATTCGTTTTGCGGGCATTCGCGCCGTAATTGACACCGGTGCACTTCGTTAATTTCCGTTCATCGCACGACTCATTCGGTTCGGCCCGAGTCCAGCAAACGCGATTCGCCATCGGTCACATCACCTGTTAATCGCGCGTCCGGGCAGAAACATAAGAATGTCTGGGGTCGAGAGTTGCAGAAAATTTCCGGCGGGACGCTCCAGCAGCGTCTGCGGACATGGTTTCCTGACCGTGAGTTTTTCATGCGGTCAAATGGGCAAGTTCGTTTCATCAAGATTTCGACCAAGTTGCAGGCGATTGCTGCGACAATAACGGCCGCGCTGCTGCTGGCTTGGGTCGTCACCATGGCGGTGATGGCGGTGAGCTCCTACATTTCGGCGCGCGACCGGCTTTCGCTTCTGGAACGCGAAGCTAAGGTTACTAGCGCGGAAAACCGCGTGACGACCTATCGCGGCAACCTCAAAGGCGTCGCCGACGATTTGCAGCGGCGGCAGGAATTCATCGAGAAGATGGTCGGCACGCTGCCGCAAGACATCAAGCAGGGCGAAACCGTTTCTGATTCGGCGGGCGAATCTTCGAAAACGATTAACAAGGTCAGCCTGTCGATCCCCGAAGCCGCACCGCTCGCCCGCCTCGAAGCGCGCCAGCTTTCCTTCGTTGAGGGGCTGACTAGGCTGGCAGATCGCCGCGCCGCCGCCGCCGAATATGCCATCCGCAAGCTGGGCCTGAACCCTGAAACGATGCTGGCGATGGCGAGTGACAGAACCGCAATGGGTGGTCCCTTGCTCGGCATGGCGACATCGGCTGACGGGTCAATCGACCCGCGTTTTCAGCGATTGGGCGCAAGCCTCGCGCGGATGGAAGCCTTGCAGCGCGGTATGATCGGCATTCCTAATGTGCTGCCCGCCAGCCTCGATTTTATCTCATCGGGATTCGGCTATCGCACCGACCCCTTCACCGGCGCGGGCGCATTCCACCCCGGGCTTGATTTCAAAGGCCCGCTCGGCGCACCGATCTATGCTGCGGCCAAAGGCACGGTCAGCTTTGTTGGTCAGCGTTCGGGCTATGGAAACTGTGTTGAGGTCGATCATGGCAATGGCCTGATTACCCGCTATGCCCACATGTCAGGCTTCCGCACCACGATTGGTAAGCCGGTGCTAGCGGGAGAGCAAATCGGCGTGATCGGCAGCACCGGGCGTTCAACCGGGCCGCACCTACATTTTGAAGTTCGCATAAACGATGCGCCGGTCAATCCGCGCCCGTTCCTGGAGTCTGCCCCCGATGTTCTCGAAGAAGCCAGAAGCCGCGATGCGGGTTTCCGCCAGTAACGCCATGAAAGGATCAACCTTCTCTGTGCTCGGCACCGATGTGGTGATCAAGGGCGACCTTTCGGCTAAGGCCGAACTGCACGTTGATGGCAAGGTTGAGGGCGACATTTCCTGCTCCAGTCTGGTTCAGGGTGAGGCCAGCGAAATAATCGGCGCGGTGACGGCTGAGACGGCAAGGTTGGCGGGCAAGGTCAAGGGTTCAATCTCGGCCGCCGAACTGGTGATCCTCAAATCGGCGCGCATCGAAGGTGATGTGTTCTATGACGCGCTGACCATCGAGCAAGGCGCGCAGGTCGACGGCAAATTCGCCCATCGTGAGCCTGAGCGTGAGGCCAAACTGGCGCTCGCCGGGGGTACGGCGGCGAGTTGATCTATTTGCGCGTAGCGAGCTCCTCTTCGCGCAAAGTCTTCCGATCCAGCTTGCCGATCATAGTCTTGGGCAGGCTCTGCCGCACCACCACCGCATCAACGCGTTCGTGTTTGCCGACCCGGTCATTGAGCCACAGCCGCAGCGCGGCGCCCGTTTCGTCAGCCCCCTCATTAAGCGTTACATAAGCGCGCGGAACCTCGCCCTTGTAATCATCGGGAACGCCGAGGACGAGCACGTCTTTGATTGCCGGATGTTGCTGCATCACATGTTCAACCTGGCTGGGGAACACCTTGAAGCCGGCGACCGCGATCATGTCTTTGATCCGGTCAACGATGCTGAAATAACCGTCTTCCTC
>JAYVNC010000034.1:0-2280 GCA_043758655.1 Novosphingobium sp. | reverse complement strand
TCTGGTCGATGCTACCCTCATGGCGTTGATCGGACTGGTGCACGCGAGTGCACCTCCTCCCTGAACCTTGGCCACCTCGTGCATTTGCACGGGGTGGTTTTTTATGGGGAATTTGGATTGAGGCGAAGTTAGTTCTGGCAATAAGTTCAGTGGAACCAAACTACGCTATTCGGCAGCCTGCGCCCAATCACCATCGGCTTCCAGCTTCGCCAAACGGCCCAGTTCAGCCACTTCTGCCGCCAGTCGCCGCACCAGCCCGACGAGCAGATGGACCATATCGGCAAAGCCCTCACCCGGCTCGCTCATCCGCGAATCAAGATAACGCGTGCGGTCAATTTCGATCTGGAAGGCATTGATCCCGGCTTCAGGCTGTGCATGGCGTTCAAGCACATAGCCGCCCGCATAGGGCCGGTTGTGCGCTATCGGGCGCGAGGCAGCGGCGAAATAGCCAAAGGTGGAAGCCACCAGCGATCCACTGCACGAGGCTCCGAACCGGTCACCCAGCACGAAGTCGGGCGGAAACTGGCCGCCTTGACGCGGCAGCGGCGGCATCGAGTGCAGATCAATGAGCAGCGCTGATCCCCAGCGTTCGTGCAAGGCGGCAAGCTGCTCGGATAAGCACGAATGGTACGGCTCGTGAATTTGATCGATACGTTCGGCCAGATCGGTTTCCTGATGCCGCCGCTTCCACAGCTCACCAATCCCCGGCAATCGGCGGGGAATGAGGCCCAGCCCGCTGCGCGCGCGCCGGCCCGGCTCATACGAACCAAGTCCTTCGGGAGCACCGCGCGCGAACATGTCCCAGTCAACATCGTCGCAGGCACGGTTGAGGTCGATCATCGCGCGCGGTGCCTGAGCGATCAGCAGGCCCGCCCCGCTGGCCGCACAAACACGCTCCGCCAGCTTGTCGACGTAGCGGTCCTCAAGCCGGATTGCCGCCAGCCCCGGATTACGCATATGTTCAACCAGCGAAGGCGAATAGGCGCGTCCGGCATGCGGAACCGCGATCAAAACCGGAATTGACGAGGGGTTTGGCGCGAGCAAAGTGAACGCAGGCACCCCCGGCGCGCCGGGAATGCTCCCGCCGTGGCGTGCAAGTGATTCGCTGCCAATTCGCTGCGGCCTGTCCATATTCGCTAGCTGGCCCGGAAACGCGTGTGTGTCAAAGCCGGTCACATCAGAATCGTGGCAACATTCTTAACCCGAATTGCCCTATAGAGGCCCCTCAGCGAAACAGGGGGACGATAAGCACACCATGATCCGGATTCTTCTGGCCGAAGATGAAGACGCCATGCGCACCTATCTGGCGCGGGCGCTTACCAACGCGGGCTATGATGTCGTCGCGGTTGATCGCGGCACTGCGGCACTGCCCTTGCTTCAGTCTGAGTCTTTTGACCTGCTGCTGTCTGACATCGTTATGCCCGAAATGGATGGAATTGAGCTGGCGCAACGCTGCGCCGAGGTCAGCCCCGAAACCAAAGTGATGTTTATAACGGGCTTTGCTGCCGTAACACTGAAAGCGAGCCGCGAGGCCCCGCAGGCAAAGGTGCTGTCAAAGCCGTTTCACCTCAAGGATCTGGTGCTCGAAGTCGAGCGCGTGTTCGGCCTGCCCAGCAGCGCAAGAATCTAAACTTGATTTGACCGGGGGGCTATCCTATTGGCGCTCCCCTGCCCGGCGGCCCCGCTGCCCGGCAGGTTCGAATGGTGAGGGCGTATAGCTCAGTGGTAGAGCACTATGTTGACATCGTAGGGGTCGCAAGTTCAATCCTTGCTACGCCCACCATTCGTTCCAGAGCAGGCCTAGATTTCAGCTTGGCCTGCCCACCTTCCGCCAAAAGCGCGCAGAACTGCGCCTTCCGGCGTGGTGGTTGATTCGCCTCAGGACAGAGACGCGCTCGTCTCGTGCCATTCCGCGCCCACACTGGCAGGTATTCTCTAAAGCCCGATTCGGTGTCCTGAGATGGAATGTGGCCGGGATTGGCCAGTCCTCAGGCAAACCCCAGTGCAAGGCGCTGGGCCTGCCATTCATGGGGAAGTCTGGTGGTGCGCAGCAGGCTGCGCGCGGTCAGCTGCACCGGCTGACGGCCCTCCAGGATGGCGATGGTGATATCCGGCGCAAGAAAGCGCAGCCGTGCGAAGCGGGCAAGGTGGCTCCGCTCGTCAGGATCTTCCGGGCGATCACCTGAGCCCAGCTGTTCCCAGGCTGCCCAGCCCCGGCCCAGCAGGGCGATCAAACGTGGATCGCGATTCGCGGGCCGCAGGTCAGGCGCGGAATAGACA
>JAYVNC010000033.1:0-7289 GCA_043758655.1 Novosphingobium sp. | reverse complement strand
GACCCAAAAGCGACGGCCCCGGCCGGACGGCACCCCGTCAGGCGGCCCACCTCAGGCCGAAATCGCCATTGTTCGAGGTGCCCAGAATTGCAAGTTGAGGTAACTCTACCTCGCCCACCCCTTTCCTACACCCCACCAACCTGCCAAGCCCCCCGCCGCATCCGCTCATTGAAATCGTCGCCCCCATCCACACCGCTCCGCCGTCTGAGGCCTGCGCGGGCAAACTTCTTTCCGAAAAACTTTCATGCCGCACACGGGTGATTTTTGTGGTGTTAGTGAAGTGAGAGAAGTTTGAACCCGCCGCGCTCCGTCTTTTGCCTTCCGCCTGACGCCGTCGTTGCGCGGGGACCGAATACGGTGTCCCCAGGTCAAAAACCCCACCACGCGGATGCACTTCATCAACTAACTCCGCCGCGCCTCTGCCTCCACCCGCACCACTCCCCCATCCCTCCAAAATATCCCCGCTTGAACCCAACCCTCAGCGGTTCTAACAGTAATCGTCATTTGCCAAGCGGACGAAGCTGCGCAATGCTCTCGTTAGGTAAAATTCAGGTTTGACGGCGTTCGGTCTTGCTGGAGGGCATTGGCACCCGCGCCCGATCTTTTTGGGGAGTTTAATTGACATGAAAAAGCTGCTTATCGGCGTTGCCAGTTTGGCGATTGCATTCGGTTCCACCAGCGCAATGGCGGAAAACAAGGGTTCTTCGGGCCGTCAGGCGCAGACGAAGGGTGAGGCGCAGATTCCGATTTGCAACCGCAACCTTGGCACCATCGCGATTGTTGAGCCGGACAACCAGTGGTGGCGTGAGCTGAACCTTGGCAGTCCTGAGGCGATCCTCAAGATTTTCGTCGCCAAATCGGGCTGTTTCTCGATGGTCAATCGCGGCCGCGCGATGGCGAGCCGGGCGATGGAGCGGGCGATGGCCGATCAGGGCGAGCTGCAGGACGGCTCGAACCTTGGCCGGGGCCAGGTTAAGGCGGCGGACTATTTCCTTCAGCCTGACATCGTTTCGAGCAACAAGAATTCGGGCGGCAATGCCATTGGCGGCATGCTCGGCGGGATTGGCGGCGGGCTGTTCGGTCGCGGCGCGGGCGCGGTTCTCGGCGGCATCAGCGTTAAGAAGAGCGAGGCCAATGTCACGCTCTCAATGGTTGATGCGCGGACGACCGAAGAAAAGGCGCTGACCCAAGGCTATGCCCGCAAGAGCGACCTGAGCTTCGGTGGCGGCGGTGGCGGACTGTTCGGCGGCGGCACGTTTGCGGCGGCTGGCGGCGGCGGCTATCAGAACACCGACATCGGTCAGGTGATCGTGCTGGCCTATCTCGATGCCTATACCAAGCTGGTCGGCCAGATGGGCGGCCTGCCAGACAATGCGGCGGCTGCAGCGCCAATGGCGAAGTAAGCTTCTCCAAGCGAACACCCGCATCGTTGCTGCGGATCAGGGCCTCTCCCCAAAAGGGAGCGGCCCTTTCGCGTTGTCGCGGCGCGGAAATCGAGGCCCCGCGCGCCAGATATCGACCCAGATATCTATGGAGTCGATTTGAACCTTGCGATTCAATCATCAGCGCCCGTCTGGCGATCTGCTAGTGGCAGTCCATCAAGATCCAACCCGCTCGATCTATGAGGTGTTTGCATGAGCCGCGTTACTGAAATCCGCTATGTTGGCTATGGCGTGGCAGACTTCGCTGCCGAAGCGGCGTTCTACAAAGACGTCTGGGGCCTCGACCCGGTGCCGAGCCATGATGCCACCGCACTGTTCAAAGCGCAGGGGCATGATGAGCATCATGTGGTCCAGCTGCGCCAAGCCGACGAGAACCGGATTGATGTGGTCGCGCTCGCTGCGGATAGCCGCGCCGATGTTGATAATCTGTGCAGCAAGGTTGCGGCATCGGGATGCAAGATCGTCCATGAACCGCGTGAACTCTCGCGCGCCGGGGGCGGTTATGGCTTCCGTTTCTTCAACCCCGACGGGATGATGTTTGAGATTTCGAGCGACGTCGCGCGCGGGACTGCGCGCGAAGTTGAGCGCTGGGACGGGGTGCCGGTTAAGATCAGTCACATCGTCTTCCATTCGCCGCAGCATAACGAGCTTTGCCAGTGGTATGTCGACGTGCTGGGCTTCAAGATCAGCGATTGGCTCGGCGATTTCATGTGTTTCCTGCGCTGCAACTCGGCGCACCACCGCATTGCCATTCTGCCGGGGCCGCCCTGCCTCAATCACGTTGCCTATGATATGACCGGGGTCGATGGCATGATGCGCGGTATCCACCGGCTCAAGAATTTGGGCGTCGGCATCGGTTGGGGACCGGGGCGACATACCGCCGGGGACAATGCGTTTTCCTATTTCGTCACGCCAAGCGGTTTTGTTTCAGAATATACTGCCGAGTTGGAGGAGGTTGATTTCGAAAACTTTGCTCCCAAGGTTTATGCTCCTGCGCCGCTGGTGATGGACCAGTGGGGCATTGGCACCGGCGGACCCCAAACGCTTCCCCATCCTGCGCCCAATCCGGGCCTTTTCGTTGCGGTGGAGGCCTGAGCGATGGCGCTATTTGAATACTTCCCGAACTACGTTTGGAACCTCTCGCTGTCGATCGCGATGCAATCGGGCGCGCAGCTTGGTGAGATCATCGACATGTGCGCGCCGATCAAGGAAAAGGCCGGTAAGGGCGATGATGCCGACACGCTCGAATTTATGACCGAGTGGGTAAAGAAGGCCGAAACGCTGATCGAACTCGCCGACGACGATGAGGCGCGGGGGCGCAACTTTTCGGCTTCGGCCAAGCTAGAGCGGGCCTCGCTCTACCTGTTTACCGCCGAGCGGATGCAGGGCCACGGCCATCCGGGCCGCGCGGCGACTTTCGCCCGCGCGCGGGCTATGTTTGATCGGTCAACCGGACTGGGCAAGATCAACCGCGAGCGGGTGGAAATTCCGCTTGAGAACGGAGTGACCATGCCAGCTTTGTGGACGCGCGCGCCCGGAAGTGGGGCAAAGCCCGCCGTGGTCTATTGCAATGGGCTTGATAGCTGTAAGGAACTGCTGTTCTGGTCATGGCTGCCCGATGCGCTGGCGCGGCGCGGGATTTCGACGCTCTGCGTCGATCAGCCCGGCACTGGCGAAGCGCTGCGGCTGCAGAACCTGCCCGCGACGCCCTATTCCGAAAACTGGGCGTCAAAGGCAGTCGATTGGCTTGAGCAGCAGCCGGATGTTGATGCCAAAAAGATCGGCATGACCGGCATTTCGCTCGGCGGTCACTATGCCCCCCGCGCGGTGGCCTATGAGCCGCGCTTTGCCAGCGGTGCCTGCTGGGGGGCCAACCACAATTGGGCCGAAGTTCAGCAAAAGCGCCTACGCCGTGAGGGTGAGAACCCGGTTCCGCATTACTGGAGTCACGTCTTTTGGGTATTCGGCGCGACCGACCTCGATGATTTCCTCGCCAAAGCGCAAGACATGAACATGAACGGCCACATGGATCGGATCAAGGTTCCCTTCCTCGTCACCCACGGCGAGGGCGACCGCCAGATCGGGCTGGAATATGCCCATCAGGCCTTTGAACAACTGACCCAGTGTCCCAAACCCGAGCTCAAGATTTTCACCCCGCGCGAAGGCGGAGTCGAGCACGTTGGCGCAGACAACATGGCCTATGGACGCGATTATATCGCCGACTGGTTCGTCGATACCCTTGGAGGACAAACCGCATGACCCGCCGCTATGTCGATCTGTCGATGACGCTGAGCAACGACGTTATCAGCGATCCGCCGTTTCTTAAGCCGCATATCGACTATCAGACGCACGCAGGCACACGACATGAGTTGGAAAGGTTTTTTCCCGGCGCAGATCTTGACGAAATGCGCGGTGGTGATCCGTTCTGCGCCACCGAATGGGTCAAGCTAACAACGCACAGCGGCACCCACGTTGATGCACCGTGGCACTATCATCCCACCCAAGACGCGGCGCTCCCCGGCGGATCGCGCCCGTCGCTGACGATCGACGAAATGCCGCTCGAATGGTTCTTCAATCGCGGCGCAAAGCTCGATTTTCGTCAGATGGAAGATGGTTACGTCGTCACCGCCGCCGATGTTGAGGCCGAGCTGAAGCGCATTGGGCACGATTTGCAGCCGCTCGATATTGTTGTGGTCAACACAGCGGCGGGCAAGGCGTTGGCGGATGGCGATCCTGCCTATGTCAGCCGCGGCGCAGGGGTCGGTTATGAAGGCACGATGTACCTGCTTGAACGCGGCGTGCGCGTTACCGGAACCGACGCATGGTCGTGGGATGCGCCGTTTGAACACACCAAGGATCAGGTGGACAAGACTGGTGATGCCAAGCTGATCTGGGAAGGTCACCGCGCCGGGGTCGACATCGGCTATTGCCACATCGAAAAGATGCACAATCTTGAAGCGATCCCCGGAACCGGCTTTATGATCAGCTGCTTTCCGCATAAGATTCAGGGCGCATCGGCAGGCTGGACGCGGGCTGTCGCTATATTTGATGAATAAGAAATTTGAACACTCGTAGCTAAATATGTGAATCTATCGCTGCTCCCCCGCGATAGCGCTGCGCTTTCGCGGGGGGAGCAATATGCTTCTGACACATTGAACGACTGCCTAGTAATCCTCGTTGAGCCGAGCCATCGCGCCTTCAATCAACGCTGCGATCTGGTCGGGGCGGCCATGCTCTAGCTGCAGCTGGCCTATTTTTACGCTGGTGTCGATTACGTCCCGGCAGCGTTCGAACCGGCGGTCTTGATAGGCCTGCAGCCCCGCTTCAACGGTTTCCGCCCGCTCCAGTTCTTGCGCCAGCACAATCGCGCTTTCTACCGCCATTCCTGCTCCTGATGCCAGATGCGGGGTGGTGGCGTGGATGGCATCGCCGATCAGCACGATTCGGCCGTTGAACCACGGTCCGGGCTGGAGCCCCGCGACGAGAGGACGGTAATTGATCCAGTCCTCGCGGCTCATATTGTCGCGCACCCACCCGGCATTGCCGCCAAACGGCTGGAGGTGCGCTTTGAGGGCGGTGTAAAGTTGCGCGTCGGTCAAGTGTTCTTCGCGCGGTTCATGCGGGGTGAGCAGGAACAGATAGATGGCATCTTCGCCGCAGATTGTGATGCCGCAAGGGTTGGCGCTGCCGAAGTAAAACTCGCCCATATCCTGTTCGGGCGGTTTGCGCATCGAAATGCGCCAGCAGCCCTGCCCAGTCGGCATTGCAGGGCCCATGTGCGGAAAGGAAAGATCGCGTACGGTAGAATTGATGCTGTCTGCCCCGATGACGAGACCATAACTGTCTGCGGTGCCATCAGAGAACGTTACATTGACCCCGCTTGCGGTATTTTCCAGCGCGGTCACCGTCAGCCCGAGCCGCACCGGAACTCCCGCTTCGCACACGCCATCCTGCATAATGCCGTGAAGGATGGGCCGCATGATCCCCGCGGTCGCTGGAAGGCCTTCCTCGATCACCGGCTCTTCAAGAACCCGCAGCACGGTGCCGTTAAACAGCCGCAGGCGCTGATGGTTAGTTACCGCGCCCAGCTGTTTGATCCGGTCAAACATGCCAAGGTTACGATAGGCGCGGAGCGTTGGCCCAATAATTGTGATCCCCGCGCCATAGACACGCCATTCGGGATCAATGTCTATCAGCTCAACCGCTACCCCGCGACGCGCCAGACTGATCGCTGCAGCCATCCCGCCGATGCCGCCGCCCACAACCAATGCCTTGCCGATGATCACGATGCTCTCCCGGTTCTCTGGGTTATTCCCCTAGGCGGACGTGCGGCAGAGACAAATCTGTATGGTAGATAGGTGGCCATCGATAAATTCGGTGGGAGTTGTTCTGATCATCTCGGATGGTTGGCGTGTCGCTCGGATTCAACTACTGAGCCATGACGGGCCTTGGCCGATAACTTGGACCTGCCAATGAGGAATTTCGTGTGAGAATTATCGTTACAGGCGCTGGCGGGTTTGTCGGACGCGCGATTGTTTCGCGGCTGCTGGCGCGCGGCGATGCGGTTATCGGGATTGATACCCACGGCGGAGGAATTCCCGCGGGAGCACAAGTTATTGCGGGTGATCTGGGCGATGCGGCGGTGCGCGCGGCTGCACTGGCGGGCGGGTGCGATGCGCTGATCCACCTCGCCACGGTTCCCGGCGGCGCGGCGGAAGCGGACCCGGCGGCATCGCGGCGGATCAATGTCGATGCGATGTACGATTTGCTGCTCGAAGCGGGCGCGTCTAACCTTGGTCTGCGTGTGGTCTATGCCAGTTCCATCGCGGTTTATGGCGATCACATGCCGTCTCCGGTTGATGACAGCACGCCCATCTCGCCCAAGATGATTTACGGCGGCCACAAGGCGATGATGGAACAAGCCGTTGCGATGTTTTCCAATCGCGGAATGATCGACGGTGTTACCTTGCGCCTGCCCGGAATTCTCGCCCGGCCCAAGGGCCCCAGCGGGATGAAATCGGCGTTTATGTCGAACCTGTTTCATGCGCTCAAAGCGGGCGAGACGTTCGCTTGTCCGGTATCGGCAGAGGGTACGATCTGGGCGCAATCGGTGGGCTGCTGTGCGGACAATTTTCTCCACGCGTTGACCATGGATTCGGCGCTGATGCCGCCGGGCCGGGCGGTTACGCTTCCGGCGCAGCGCATCGCCATGGGGGCGCTCACTGCGGAGATCGCTAGCCAATGCGGCGTATCTTCTGGTCTGGTAACCTATGCCCCAGACCCCGCGCTTGAGGCCGGATTTGCAAGCCAGCCGCCGATAAGCACGCCCGCCGCAGATCGTGCAGGTTTTGCGCATGATGGCAATCCTGCTAGACTGGTGTCCAGCGCGCTAGCGACGTTGGCATAGCGATAGGGGCAAAGACGGGCGAGGGAACGGCGATGCGATTCGGAAGGCTTGATCTCAACCTGCTGGTGGCACTCGATGCGCTGCTCACAGAAAAGAGTGTGTCGCTCGCAGCCGATCGCCTGTGCTTGTCACAATCGGCAACATCCAGCGCGCTCGGCCGCCTGCGCGAATATTTCGGCGACGACCTGCTGGTGGTGCGCGGCCGCCAGATGGTGTTAACCGCGCGGGCAGAATCGCTGGTTGAACCGGTCCAGTCGGTGCTCGAACAGGTGCGCTCAACCATTGCGGTTGCCCCACATTTTGATCCGGCAACGTCGGACCGGCAGATCAGGTTGATGGCTTCAGACTATTCGACAGAGGTTCTGATCTCGAAGGTTTTGCAAGAACTCAGCGTCATCGCTCCGGGCATCCGTTTCGAAATCCAGCCGATGACCGACATG
>JAYVNC010000032.1:0-7294 GCA_043758655.1 Novosphingobium sp. | reverse complement strand
AGCGGCTGATCACTTCCTTCATGACCTTGTTAGTCCCGCCGAAAATCCATGTAATCTGCGCACCGCGCCACTCGATCAACCTGCATCTCCGGGCAAATTGGCAGCGCATATGCAATGATGTTGCATCCAAGCTCAGTTAGCCCTGCTATGAACCACCCGCAACTTGAACTTGCCGTCGCTTGCGGGCATTCACCCGGCATGGCTCAATCACCCGACTACACCCACGCAAATTCTGGCACCACTTCAGTGCGACCGGGCTATGATTTTGATGAAGGCGCACTGGCTGACTGGATGACGGAAAACGTTGAAGGCTATGCTGGTCCGCTCATCGTCGAACAGTTCAAGGGCGGGCAATCGAACCCGACCTATAAATTGGTCACCCCGGAACGGAATTACGTTCTGCGCCGCAAGCCTGCAGGCGAGCTGCTGCCCGGTGCCCATGCGGTAGACCGCGAGGCGGCGGTGCTCGCCGCGCTGGGCAAACAAGGCTTTCCCGTGGCGCATATGTTTGGGCTGTGCACCGACGATGCGGTGATCGGCACCTGGTTTTACGTGATGGAAATGGTTGAAGGGCGGATCTTCTGGGATACGACATTTCCGGGCGTTTCGAACGAGGACCGCCGCGCATACTTCGCGGCGATGAACGATACGCTGGCGTTGCTGCACAGCTTTGACCCGGAGGCGATTGGCCTTGCAGACTATGGCAAGCCGGGCAATTATTTCGCTCGCCAGATCGGCCGCTGGACCAAACAGTACCTTGCTGACGAGCTGGCTGGGCGCAATGCTGATATGGATGCGCTGGTCGAATGGCTACCCGCTCATATCCCGCCGGGTGATGAAACTTCTGTGGTCCACGGTGATTATCGCTGCGACAACATGATCTTCCACCCCAGCGAACCCCACGTGCTGGCGGTGCTCGATTGGGAGCTGTCAACGCTCGGCCACCCGCTCGCTGATTTTGCCAATCACACGCTGATGTATCACATGCCGCCGGAGATCATCGCCGGGCTTGGCGGGGCAGATTTCGCCGCACTGAATATCCCGAGCGAGGCAGAATATATTGCGCAATATTGTCGCAGCACCGGGCGCGATGGCATTCCGAACTTCGATTTCTACACCGCGTTCAATCTGTTTCGGCTCGCCGGGATATTTCACGGCATCAAGGGCCGCGTGCTGCGCGGAACCGCGGCGAACGCGCAGGCCGCATCGCGAGCCGAGGCCTTTCCTCTGCTGGCGCGGTTGGCGCGCGAAGCCATGGATCGCTGTGTCTGATCGTTGATAAGCGTACCGATTGTCCTGTATCCTACACGCTCGGGATTATGCTAGGTCGAACGTAATAATCGAACATACGCCCGAGAGAGATTTTTTCATGCGCGCAACCCCGCAATTTGACTTCGCCTTGGGCGAAAGCGCCGAGATGATCCGTGAGGCAACCGCGCGCTTTGCCGACGAACAGATTGCCCCGCTGGCCGCCCGCGCCGATGCCGAAGACTGGTTTCCGCGCGAGCTGTGGGTGCCGATGGGCGATTTAGGCCTACATGGGATTACCGTTGAGGAAGAATGGGGCGGATTGGGCCTCGGCTATCTTGAGCACGTCATTGCGGTTGAGGAGGTTAGCCGCGCTTCGGCCTCGGTCGGGCTATCTTACGGCGCGCATTCAAACCTTTGCGTTAATCAGATCCGCCGCTGGGGCAACCCCGAGCAAAAGGCCAAGTATCTGCCGGGGCTGATCTCGGGAGAACATGTCGGCAGCCTCGCCATGTCAGAAGCAGGAGCCGGTTCTGATGTTGTTTCAATGAAGCTGCGCGCTGAGGCAATTTCAGGCGGTTTTCGGCTCAATGGTACCAAGTTCTGGATCACCAACGGCACCTGCGCCGATACGCTGGTCGTCTATGCCCGCACCAGCCCGGAAGGATCGCGGGGGATCACTGCGTTTCTGATCGAAAAAGACACGCCAGGGTTCTCGGTCGGCCAGAAAATCGACAAAATGGGCATGCGCGGGTCACCGACTGCCGAGCTGGTGTTTGACGATTGTCTGGTCGGCGATGCCAACGTCATGGGATCGGTAGGCGGCGGGGTTGGCGTGCTGATGTCGGGGCTGGACTATGAACGCGTGGTGCTCGCTGGGCTGCAATTGGGCATCATGCAGGCCTGCCTTGACGTTGTAATCCCTTATGTTCGTGAGAGAAAACAGTTCGGCCAAGCGATCGGCACGTTCCAACTGATGCAGGCCAAGATCGCCGACATGTACGTCGCGTTGCAATCTGCGCGGGCTTATGTTTATGCGGTGGCGAAAGCCTGCGATGCCGGGCAGACAACGCGGTTCGACGCGGCGGGGGCAATTTTGCTGGCTAGCGAGAGCGCATTCAAGGTGGCCGGCGAGGCGGTGCAGGCTTTGGGCGGAGCGGGATATACCAAGGACTGGCCGGTCGAACGGTTCTTGCGCGACGCCAAGCTGCTTGATATTGGCGCTGGGACCAATGAAATCAGACGGATGCTGATTGGGCGTGAGTTGATCGGGGCTTAAAATAACCCACTGTATTGCTTGCGTAATTCGGCCTTCTGCACCTTGCCCATGGCATTGCGCGGCAGTTCTGAGACGATGACTACGCGCTTCGGCACCTTGTAGGCGGCGAGGTTTTCGCGCGCGGTGGTGACTAATAAATCCGCGTCAACATCGCCTGCGACCACCGCCACAACCGCCTCGCCAAAATCGGGATGCGGCACACCGATTACGGCACTTTCGATGACGCCAGGCACCATATCGAGCACCAGTTCAACCTCTTTGGGATAGACGTTGAAGCCGCCCGAGATGACCAAATCCTTCGCCCTTCCAGTGATGCTGACACGGCCCTCATCGTCAATCACGCCGAGATCGCCGGTCATGAAATAGCCATCAGCTGTGAATTCTTCAGCGGTTTTCAGCGGGTTGCGCCAATAGCCATTGAACAGGCTCGGGCCTTTCACCTCGATCATACCCGGCTGCTCGCCACGCACGCGCACGTCATAACCCGGCACGGCGAAGCCTACGGTGCCCGGCCGCCGCTCGCCGACATAGGGGTTGGAGGTGATGATTGAGGCTTCGGACATGCCATAGCGTTCGAGGATGCGGTGGCCGGTGCGGGCTTCGAATTGGGCGAAGGTTACTTCGAGCATGGGTGCCGAGCCTGAGACAAAAAGCCGCATGTTTTTAGCAGTTTCGTGGTTGAATTTCAGCTCCTCCAGCAGCCGAGTGTAGAAGGTTGGCACCCCCATCATCACGCTGCATCGCGGTAATTCGTCAATGATTACATCGACATCGAACTTGGCCAGCCCCACCATTGAACAGCCTGATCGCAGCGCGCAGTGCAGTGCGACAAATAATCCGTGGATGTGAAAAATAGGTAGCGCGTGCAGTAACTTATCTGCGGATGTAAACCGCCAAAGCCGCGTCAGCGCCTCAGCATTCGCCGCCAGCCCGCCGTGCGTCAACATCGCACCTTTTGGCTTGCCGGTGGTGCCACTGGTGTAGACCAAAGCCGCGAGGTCATCATTTACGCGCTCAACAGGGCGCACAAGTGGCTCCAACATGGCGCATTGATCCACCAAGGTAGCCGCATCGCGCACGAACAGGCGCGGCTCGGCGTCATCTTCAAAATATTTGAGCTCGGATTCGGTATAACTGGTGTTCACCGGAACGATCACCGCGCCCGCCACCAGTACGCCAAGATAGGTCATGACCGACTCAATTGTCTTGTGCGCCATCAGCAAAACCCGGTCACCCGGAACCACGCCCTTTGAGACGAGCAGTGCCGCCACCCGCCCCGCTCCATCCGCAAGTTCGCCATAGGTTACGCTGCCTGCACCGGGCAGATCAAAACATACCGCATCGCGGTTCGCGTCAATCCCGGCAGCGAGGAAGGAATAGAGGTTCATGATGGCTCCCTGTTATCCGGAATCGACATTGATGGTGAAAATGGGCTTCCTGGTCAATCATGCCGCAAGGCCAAGTGGCGCGCCCGCAAATTGACAGCTTTCCTTGTGCTGGCTTACAAGGCTTGGCAAGGCGCGGATCATTGTCCCAGGTTTCGCCGCCCGTGCTCGATCCGCTGCTTAATGATCCCGGGTTTCAGCAATTGATTTCCCATCAAGGACTGTCATAGTCCTGCAAATCTGTAACAGGAGGACTGGGCAAATGCGTACGATTCATACGGGTATTTTGGTAGCAGTTGCAGCCTTGGCGCTGGCCGGTTGCAAAAAGGATGCAGACGATGCCGCGCCCGCAGCGACCGAAGCGGCAGCGATGCCAGCTGATGCCGGAATGGCAAGCGATATGCCCTCTGCCGATGCCAGCGCGACGAGCGATCCCAATGGTAACCGCACCAAGCCATAATCACTGATCTTCTGCCGAACGTTGCGGCAATCGTAATGTTCGGCAGCATACCTCGGCGCTTGCGCTAATCCAGCGCGCGCGAAAGTCAGCCAATCATCGCCCGCAATGTGGCGATTTTATCCGCCTCGGCAGCGGGCTTATCGGTGCGGATGCGTTTGATGCGCGGGAACCGCATGGCGAGGCCCGATTTGTGGCGCGAGCTCGATTGGATCGCATCGAACGCAACTTCGAGCACCAGGGTCTTTTCCACCTCGCGCACCGGGCCAAAGCGGTTGACGGTTTTGCTGCGGACAAATTGATCGAGCATCTTCAGTTCAGCATCGGTGAACCCGGTATAGGCCTTGCCTACAGGCAACAATTCACCCTCTTCTGTCCAACAGCCAAAGGTAAAATCTGAATAGAATGACGACCGTTTGCCGCTGCCGCGCTGGGCATACATCATCACGCAATCGGCGGTGAGCGGGTCGCGCTTCCACTTGTACCACAGCCCGGTGACGCGACCGGTCACGTAGGGACTGTCTCGCCGTTTGAGCATCATCCCTTCAATATTGGCGTTGCGCGCGCTCTCGCGCAGCGCGGCGAGCGTTTCCCATTCGGGCGCATCAATAACCGGCGATATATCGAAGTGTGAGGGCGGAAGCCGCGCAGCAAACCGCTCCAGAATCGCCCGACGTTCGGTCCACGGCAGTGCGCGAACATCACGGTCTCCATCAAACAAGATATCGTAAAGCCGCACGAATGCCGGCGCGCTTTTAAGCATGGCTTTGGGCACCACCTTCCGCCCCAGCCGCTGCTGAAGCGCGTTGAAACTGCCCGCCTCACCGCCTTTGTCGGCGTGGCCCTGTGCATCGCCGCGCACCAGCAGTTCGCCATCGACCACGCCGTGCTGATCAAACGCCTGCACAACTTCAGGGAAGCTGTGCGATATTTCTTCCGCCCCCCGGCTGAACAGCCGCACTTCGCCGCCAGCGCCTGCAACCTGCACGCGGATACCGTCCCATTTCCACTCGGCGGCATAGTCAGTGTAATTCGCCAAGGTTCCTTCGAGCGGATGGGCGAGCATAAACGGGCGGAAAAACGCGCGCTCAGCCAAATCGGGGCGCGGGCCTTTGCCTTCAGCCCAGGCGAACAGCTCGGTATAGGGCGGCTGCATCGCGTGCCACAGTTCTTCGACCTCATCGACCGATACGCCAAATGCTTGGGCAAAGCCCGTCTTCGCCAGCCGCGCAGAAATGCCCACCCGCAGCGCGCCCGTCGCCAGCTTGAGGAAGGCATAGCGTTCGCCCGCATCGAACCGATCAAGATAGGCTTCGATTGTCGCAGGCGCATTGGCGCGCGTTAACCCGGATAAGGTATCAACGACTTCGGCAAGGCTAACATCGGATGGCGCGTCGGGGCCTTGGCGGGGCCAGATCAGCGCGACTGTCTCCGCGCTATCGCCCACGTAATCGCGGCTTAGGCCGAGCAGCACCGGGTCAACACGCGTCGCCGCCACCCCACGGATCACCGCCGATTTGACCGCGCCGAATGACAGCCCACCGGTCAGCGCGGCGAGCGTCCAGCCGCGATCGGGATCGGGCATCGCCTTCATATAGTCGGCGATGAGCACCAGCTTGTCATTGCGTGAGCGGGTGTAGATCAGCGCGTCGAGCAGGGCGGCGAAGGCCTTCATGCCTCATCCTCATCATCGCGGCCCACCATGTGCAGCGCCCGCGCGCGCAATTGGTTGAGCTCGCACCAGTGGGTAAGCGCATCGGTGCGTCCGTGGGTGATCCAGGTTTCAGACGGGCGCAGTTCGCGGATTGTGTCTGTCAGTTCGGTCCAGTCGGCGTGGTCCGATATTACCAGCGGCAGATCGATATTCTTTTGCCGCGCGCGCTGGCGAATGCGCATCCAGCCAGAAGCCATCGCCAGCAGTGGGTCAGCAAAGCGGCGCGACCAACGATCATGGAGCGCAGATGGCGGCGCGATGATAATTTGCCCAACAAGCTTGTCACCCTTCTCAGCGGTAGCGGGGAGCAGAGGCCCGAGCGGCACGCCGTGCGCCTCATACAGCGCGCACATCTTTTCCATTCCGCCGTGCAGATAAATCGGCACATCATAGCCAGCGCGGCGAAGCTCGGCGATTACCCGCTGCGCCTTGCCCAGCGCATAGGCCCCAACGATGATCGCGCGATCAGGAAAGCGTTCGTGCGCTTCAATCAGCCGCGCAATTTCGCCCTCAATCGGCGGGTGGGTGAACACCGGCAGGGCGAAGGTGGCCTCGGTTATCAGCACATCGCAGGCAATCGGCGTGAACGCGGCGCAGGTCGGATCGGTGCGGCGTTTGTAATCGCCGGTTACCACCACGCGCTCGCCGCGATAGGTAAGCAGGATTTGCGCCGATCCGAGGATATGCCCGGCGGGGTGAAAACTGATCTCCACGCCGCCTGCTTCCGACGTGTGACCATAGGGCATAGCCTCGCCCTCACGCGTACCATATCGCAGCGCCATAATGTCGAGCGTTTCCGGGGTCGCCCACACTCTGCCATGTCCGCCGCGCGCGTGATCGGCGTGCCCGTGGGTGACCGCCGCAAAGTCCTTAGGTGCCGACGGATCAATCCACAGGTTAGCGGGGGCGATGTAAATGCCCTCTTCGCTGGGCTTAATCCAATCGGCCTGCATTGCTTCGCGCGCTCCGTATGGCTGCCAAATTGCGGGGTGGCTGTGTCTGTTTGTGTGCGTATTTGGTAGCGAAAACTGCCCAAGCTACCCTGCGGTTCCCAACCTCCAGTTAAATCAGCGAAAATGCAAATTCAGCAGCAACCTTTCACGCGCGGGAGGGTTTACTTGCCAAGCCGCACGCGCGGCAACATTTCCCTTGGAGAGACAAATGGCAAAGCGCCCCGCCCCTTCGAATTCGTCCAAAACCGGAACTGGCAA
>JAYVNC010000031.1:0-7327 GCA_043758655.1 Novosphingobium sp. | reverse complement strand
CAACGAATTGTACCGCTCCACGTCCTTGCGCTTGAGGTAATCAAGCAGCGAACGGCGCTTGTTGACCATAGTCAGCAAGCCGCGGCGCGAATGGTTGTCTTTCTTATGTTCCTTGAAGTGACCCTGCAGCGTGTTGATACGGCTGGTAAGGATCGCAACCTGCACTTCGGGCGAACCGGTATCGCCAGTGGCGCGTGCGTTGTCTTCAATGATCGTCGACTTCAGTTCGGGACTTACCGACATACATTTTACTCCGCGACATCGGGAAGGTTGAAACCCCGTACGACCGTGGCATTTCCGCCAGCAAGCTCAACGAGTGCGAGCGGGAGCATTCCCTTTCGCGCCCAGTAAAGCCCGTCGTCTTGGGGCAGTCCGGTCAGAACCCGGCCCTGATGGACCATGCTTGCCTGTTCCGGACTGAGGATGAGAGCCGGGATGTCGACCAGCCCTGCCTCCAGCGGCAAGAGTACGTTCTCAAAGCACGCGCCCTTACCCACTTCGTTCAGGTTGTCCAGCGAAATTGCGGAATCGAGGCCGAATGGCCCGGCGCGCAGGCGTCGCAGCATGGTAACATGGCCGACCGTGCCGAGAGCGATGGCTATGTCGCGGGCGAGCGATCGGATGTAGGTACCTTTGGAGACGTGGGCGGTGAGGGTGATTTCGCTTAAGCGCGCATCATCGCAATAAGAACTCTCGTCATCCCCGCGAAGGCGGGGACCCATCTCTGGCGTTTCACCAAAGCGTAACTTGGGAGATAGGTTCCCGCCTTCGCGGGAATGACGAAGCTCGTGGATAACAACCGCCCTAGCCTTCAGTTCCACAACTTCCCCCGCCCGCGCCAGATCATAGGCGCGCTGGCCGTCGATCATCAGCGCGGAATAGGCAGGCGGCACTTGCTCAATCGCCCCAGTAAAGCGCGGCAAAACCGCCTCAATCTCCGCAAGGCTTGGCCGGGCTTCGCTTTCCGCCACAACTGCGCCTTCAAGATCGAGCGTGTCTGTTTGCGATCCAAACGCCACGGTGAAAGCATAAACCTTGCTGGCATCAAGCATCCGCCCAGCGAGCTTGGTCGCCTCTCCAATGGCAATCGGCAGCACCCCGGTGGCGAGCGGATCAAGCGTGCCGCCATGGCCAACCTTGACCTTCTTGCCGAATCCAGCTTCGCGCAGGTTCCGCTTCACCGCCGCCACGGCCTGAGTCGATCCCAGCCCCAAGGGCTTATCCAGAATGATCCAGCCGTTGGGCATCAATGCCCGATGATGGCATTGGCGAGTTGGAAATACAGGCCCACAACAACCTCGAACGGACGTTCGATAATCAAACCGACGATGTTGAAGCCCGGAATTACTTGCGGCAGCACGACAATCAGCAAGATCACCAACAGCATGCCTAACTGGCGGAATTTGCCATAAACTTGCGCCAGTGAACGCGGCAGAAGCCCCTCAACGATATGCGAACCATCAAATGGCGGAATCGGCAACAGGTTGAAAAGTGCGATGAACACATTGAGCTCGATGAAGTTGCTCAAGTTTTGCCAGATAAAGCCTCCCGCCGGTGACTGATCTGGATCGGTAATAAAGTACCTGCTGAACATACCGACCAACACCGCCGAAATCAGTGCCATCAATAGGTTCATTGCTGGGCCAGCAGCGGCACTCAGCATCATCCCCACGCGCGGGTTGCGCATCCGCTGCGGGATAACCGGCACCGGTTTCGCCCAGCCGAAAACCGGCAAATGAAACAGCGCCAGTAGCCCCGGCACGACGATTGTTCCCATCGGATCAACATGCTTCAGAGGGTTCAGCGTCAGCCGACCGCGCTCCGAAGCGGTAGGATCGCCGAGCAATTTGGCGACATAACCGTGCGCTACCTCATGAAAAACGATGGCGATAACCAGCGGCACGATCAGCGCAAGCGCCCGGTAAATTGTCTCGTTCACGCTTTCAGTGCCTCAACAAAATGCTTGCGGCATAAGGCGACATAGCGATCATTGCCGCCAATCTCAGTCTGCGCGCCCTGCTTCACCGCCGCGCCGCTTTCGTCCACCCGCAGGTTCATCGTCGATTTGGCGCCGCAATGGCACACGGCCTTAAGTTCAACCAGCCGGTCAGCAATCCCGAGCAGCGTCGCCGCGCCGGGGAATAGCGCGCCCTGAAAATCAGTGCGCAGGCCATAGCAGACCACCGGAATGCCGCCCTCATCAGTCACCCGCGCGAGTTGCCACACCTGATCGGGGGTTAGAAACTGCGCCTCATCGAGCAGCACACAGGCGAGCGGCTCGACCTTGTGCGCGGCCATGATCCGCTCCCACATATCGGTATCAGGCAGAAACCGCTGGGCATCAGCATGCAGCCCAATCCGGCTCTCAATCGCCCGCTCGCCCCCGCGATCATCGAGCGCCGCAGTCCACAACATCGTGTGCATCCAGCGCTCACGATAATTGAACGCCGCCTGCAACAGGTTGGTGCTTTTGCCGGCATTCATGCTGGCGTAGTAGAAGAACAGTTTGGCCATTATTCTGGGCTTTTAATGGTGTGAATCTGAACGGGCGTACTCGCACCAGCTTGCTTCGCCAACTTCCTGTCAAATGTGAAGAATTCCGTGGCGACGCCGGAACAATCGACCAGATGGACCATGTCTGCCCAATCAGCGCCCTCGCTAAATCGCTCAAGCGCCCAAGCGATAGCGTTGCTGTCAGTGAAATTAACGTTAGCAAAGTCCAACAAGGTACTCAGTAAGCGGACTACAGTTTCCCGTGACAAATTGCGTTTCGAACTGAGAACCCAACCGAGCTCAACTAAAACTGAATTCGCGATATGCACCGGTTCGGAAAGAATTTTATCGGCGATCAGAGTCTGAGCGGGGTCATCCTCCAACAGCCAGCGCGCGAGGACGTTGGTATCGACCGATCTCACTTTGACGATCTGGATGTTGGCCTAGCGATCCGTTCAATCCGCTCATCTGGCACATCAGGCGACCAGCTAAGTTGTTCGATCGGAATAGGCGGCCCCTGATGCTGATAAATCGCCCGCAGCCGCACGCGCGCCTCATCAATCGTAAGCCGTTTGCGTTCCGAAGGCCGCCGCAGAATGACCCCGTCGCCCGATTCAACAACCTCAAGCGCGCTGCCTTGCAGCCAGCCGAGTCGGTCCCGCACATCCTTGGGGATGACAACCTGGCCTTTGGCGGAGAGTTTGGTTTGCGCATTCATTGCGGTAAGATAAGTCTTACCGGCGCGATAGTCAATTCGCGCCTACTTCCAGCAATTCTGCCCGCGTCTGCGAAAAATACGTCCCGCATACAGCGGCCCTGACCGCCACCGCGCAGGAAAACCGAGTCAGTCTTCGGCCACTTCGCCCAGATCACGCACCACTTTGGGATTGGCGAGTAGCGCATCGATCTTGCTCGCGACATCAAAGCTCTCATCGGGCAAGAACTTGATTTTGGCGGCATATCTTAGCTTGAGCTTGCCCGCGACGGTCTTTTGAAAAAATGCCGTATGCGTGCGCAGCGCTTTCAGCACCACGTCTTCATCCGCGCCGAGCAGCGGCTTCACATAGACCCCGGCGTGGCGCAAATCGGGTGACATCCGCACCTCGGTGACCGAGATTGTGTGCGACGAAAGCACGTCATCGTGCACTTCCTGCCGCGTCAGCAACTCCGAGATCACATGGCGCACCTGTTCCCCCACTTTAAGCAAGCGGACCGACCGGGTTTCAGGCGTGGCAGCGGGGTGGGCCATCAAGTTCTATTCCATCTTCGCCAGAATGCGGCGCAGCGAGCGGATATTCCGCGCGGTGCCTTTGCATTCCAGCCGCCGTTCGATGAAGGCATTGGTCAGCTTGCTGTTCCCTGCGCCTTCAACATAGTCGATATAGAGCGCCCGGTCGCCCGATGCGAGCCTTTCCGGCCCGCGCGCCGCGTGATCCGCCTGAAGCTTGGCAAAGGCGGCGGGATCGGGCTGCGCGGAGAGGAACAGGGTGTGGACCTTGGCCTCGTCACCATCGGCGGTAAACGGATTGCCTTCGATTGAATCAGCAACCTCATCGCGGCTGCGCACGGCAGCGAAGCTTTCAATGTCAAATCGGTCGGATAGCACCCAGGCGAGCATATCTTCGAGGCCTTGGCTGGGCCGGTCCTCAAAATCGAAGAGCAGATTGCCGCTGGCAACCACGGTTTCGACATTCTCCAGCCCCTCACGCTCAACGGCATGACGCAAGTCCGCCATCGCCACGCGGTTGGCAGAGCCGACATTGAGGCTGCCGAAGAAGGCGATGTAGCGGGGCATTAATCGACCGGTAAAATGTCGTCCGGCAAAACTCTTAGCGCCGTAGCAACGGCATTCCACAATGCTACCGTACCTTTTCGAGAGCCAGTTTCGATCTTAGAGATCATCGAGTGCCCATAGCCGGTAATTTCAGAGAGTTCCGAGATTGTCATGCCTCTGTGCTCTCTCCAGACGCGCACTGCGTTCTCGCCATCCAGAATACGATTGACCATTGCTGCGGGCAAATATTCCATACCTTCATTTCGGCGTCGTTCGGCATCCACTGCTGCCGCAACGTCTTCTCGGTCTTCGGCAATCTCTACTAGGCGCTGATAATCCTCCATTGGGAGGACAGCCATCTTCTTGCCGGCAATATCCAAAATTTGAGCGCCCATTAGTCTACCTCATACGCCGATCCGCGCGGCAACAGTTTGTCAATCCAGAGTTTATTCTTCTCAACCCGGAAGATCACACGCCAATCCTGGACCCTAAGTCGGCTCTCGGGCCGACCTTGCAATCGCGTGACGTTGGCACGCATCGCTTCCGGATCGCTCGATAACTCCTCAATCTTCTGGCGAATCAGACTCCGCTTGTTCGAACGTCGCAACGTGCGCAAAGCATCGTCCGAATAGCTAATTTCCAGATTGGATTGTGCCATATTGTCACAAAACTTTCAAGACAAAATGTCGCCTATTTTATAGCGTCCGCTCGCGCATCTCCACTTCGAACGTCTCGAGCACATCGCCCGGCTTGATGTCGTTCGTGCCCTCAAGCACAACGCCGCATTCCAAACCGGTGCGCACTTCCGCGACGTCTTCCTTGAACCGGCGCAATGATTGGACGGTGGTTTTGCTGACAATAACATCGTCGCGGGTGATGCGGGCGAAGATGCCCTTCTTGATGTAGCCATCGGTGACCAGCAGACCCGCCGCCTTGTCTTTCTTACCGGCGGGGAAAATTTCCTTGATCTCGGCGCGGCCAACCACGTGCTCAATCCGCTCTGGGCCCCACTGACCGATCATCTCCTTGGTGATGTCTTCAGTGAGGTGATAGATCACATCGAAATACTTCATCCGCACCTTCTGGCGTTCAAGCATCTCGCGCGCCTTGGCGTTTGGCCGGACGTTAAAGCCGACAATCGGCGCGCCGGATGCCTGCGCGAGCATGACGTCGCTTTCGGTGATCGCGCCCACGCCTGAACTCAGCACGCGGACCTTGATGTCGTCATTCGACAGGCGGTTGAGCGCGGTGACAATCGCCTCGGTCGATCCCTGCACGTCGGCCTTCACCACCAATGGATATTCGAGCACGGTTTGCTTGTCGGCCAGCGCCGAGAACATGTTTTCAAGGCTAACCGGCGCAGTCGTCGTGCGCTTGGCGGTCGCCAGTTCCTGACGGTAGCTGGCAACTTCGCGCGCGCGCGCTTCGCTTTCCACCACGGTGAGCGTATCGCCCGCCATTGGCACGCCGCCAAGCCCGAGCACTTCAACCGGAAGCGCAGGCGGCGCTTCCTTGATCTGGCGGCCCTTGTCATCGAGCATGGCGCGCACCCGGCCCGAATGGGTGCCAACCACCAGAATATCGCCAACTTTCAAAGTGCCGCGATTAATCAGCACGGTCGCCAACGGCCCCTTACCCTTGTCGAGCTTGGCCTCAACCACGGTTGCCTCGGCAGCGCGGTCAGGATTGGCCTTAAGTTCAAGCAGTTCGGCCTGAAGCAGGATCTTCTCGATCAGTTCATCCAGTCCAGCGCCGGTCTTGGCCGAAACTTCGACGTCCTGCACATCGCCCGACATCGCTTCGACCACAACTTCGTGCTCGAGCAGACGTTCGCGGATTTTCTGCGGATTGTATTCCGGCTTGTCGCTCTTGGTGATGGCGACGATCATCGGAACGCCCGCCGCCTTGGTGTGATTGATCGCCTCAATCGTCTGCGGCATGATGCCATCATCACCGGCGGTAACCAGCACGACAATATCGGTGACATTGGCTCCGCGCATCCGCATCTCGGAGAACGCCTCGTGGCCCGGCGTATCTAGGAAAGTGACGAGATCGCCGCCTTTGGTCTTGATCTGATAGGCGCCAATATGCTGGGTGATGCCGCCGGCTTCGCCGCGCACCACATCGGTGCCACGCAGGGCATCGAGCAGGCTGGTTTTGCCGTGATCGACATGGCCCATAATCGTCACCACCGGCGGGCGCGGCTTCTGTGACGTATCTTCATCCACATCCATGGCGTGGTCAATATCGACGTCGCTTTCGGAAACGCGCAGGATGTTGTGGCCGAACTCTTCAACCAGCAGTTCTGCCGTATCCTGATCGATCGTATCTGTCATAGCGACCGGCATGCCGAGCTTGAACAAGGCCTTGATCAGGTCATTGCCCTTTTCGGCCATGCGGTTGGCCAGTTCTTGCACGGTGATTTCTTCAGGCACGATAACATCGCGCACCTGCTTGTCGCGCTGCTGTGACTGACCGGCAAAGTGCGCGCGCTTTTCCTTTTCACGCGCACGTTTGAGCGCGGCGAGGCTGCGAGCACGCGCGCCTTCATCTTCGTTGAGCGCTTTGCTAACGGTCAATTTGCCCGATTGGCGGCGACTATCGACGCCCGATTTATCACGCGGATGGATAATCTTCTTGGGCGCTGCTTCAGGGCGCTTGGGCGCAGCCACCGGCGTAAAGCGGCGCGGCGCGGTTGTGCCAGTACGCGGTGCCTCGTCAGCAGTTTCCAAGGCTACTTCGGCCTGCACTTCAGGCTCAGCCGCAACTTCTGCAACCGGGGCGGAAACTGCCGCTGGAGCCGCTTCTTCAATCTTCTCCGCGGGAATATCACGGGCTTCATCTGCGCGGCTGCGTCCACCATCGGCAGCGCGCTGGCGCTCGTCAATTTCTCGCTGTCCGGCGCCGGCAAGCGCGGCCATCCGCGCTTCTTCGGCTTCGCGCAGCAGGCGGGTCTGGATTTCCTGACGAGTCTCGTTGGAAACGGGTGCGGGCTTTGGCGCGACCGGTGCGGGGGCAACGGCCACGGGTTCGGGCGCGGGAGGCGGCGCGACTGGCGCA